>JABMQE010000073.1 GCA_013203415.1 Candidatus Falkowiibacteriota bacterium
GTCAATTGTCAATTGTCAATTGTTAATTGTTAATTGTCAATTGTTAATTGTTAATTGTTAAATAAGTGTCTGTAAATTTTTTAGACAATCTAGTCGCCCAAAAAATTCTTTCTGTTACCGATGCCGAAAAGATAAAAAAACAAGCCGCCTCAAACAATGAAAGTATTATTAGAACTTTGCAGGGCTCTGGCCTGGTTGATGGCCAAAAATTATTAGCAGCCGAGGGCTCTTTTTTTGGTATCGAAGAAGTCGAGCTCTCCCGCCATGTTATTAATAAAGAAACATTAAATATCCTCCCCCAGGATTTGGCTGAAAATTACGAATTAGTGGCTTTCAAAAAACAGGGTGATATTATTTCTATCGCCTTGGCCGATCCTGGAAATTTTAAAGCCCGTGAGGCAGTCGAATTTTTTGCCAGAAAAAATAACCTAAAAATAAAATATTACATCACTTCGTTCAAAGGTTTGGGCATTGCCCAAAAGCAGTATTCCACCCTAAAATCCGAGGTGGGCGAAGCCCTTGATGTTGCCAAAGAAAAGTTCGAGATTCCTTCGGAAGATGCCGTTTCTAAAAAAGGCGAAGAGTTCGAAGAAGTTATCAAAAGCGCTCCGGTAGCTAAAATGACTTCTGTTATTCTCCGCCATGCTATTGATGGCCGTGCTTCCGATATTCATATCGAGCCGATGGAAGACAAAACCCGCGTTCGTTATCGTGTTGATGGCTCGCTCCATACCTCCTTAACCCTCCCAAAATATATCCATGCCGCTCTTATCTCTAGAATCAAAGTTTTAGCCGGCTTAAAAATCGACGAAACCCGCATCCCGCAGGACGGACACATTAGGCAAAAAGACGGCAAAAATAAGATTGATCTTCGTGTTTCTACCATTCCTTTATCCGAGGGTGAAAAAGTGGTAATGAGAATCCTCGAGGTTACTGCCGACCCCCCAAGCTTGGAAGATCTGGGCTTTGTCCGCCGCAATTTTGAAGCTATTAAACGCAATATAAAAAAGCCCCATGGAATGTTTTTGGTTACTGGCCCGACAGGCAGTGGTAAATCAACCACCCTCTTCTCCATCCTTAATATCCTAAACAAAGAGCAAGTTAACATCTGTACTTTGGAAGATCCGGTCGAGTATCATGTCGAGGGTGTTAATCAGTCCCAGGTAAATCCCGAGGTTAATTTTACATTTGCCTCTGGTTTGCGCGCTCTCCTTCGTCAGGATCCAGACATCGTTATGGTTGGTGAAATCCGTGATAACGAAACCGCAGAGCTGGCTATTCATGCCGCCTTAACCGGCCACTTTGTTCTCTCTACCCTTCATACCAATGATGCTTTTGGCGCCATCCCGCGTTTTATTGATATGAAAGCCGAGCCCTTTCTATTAGTTTCCACCCTAAACATTATTATTGCCCAACGCTTGGTCCGTCGTCTTTGCGAACACTGCAAAGAAGAATTTAGGGCTCCGGAAAATATCACGGGAGAAGTTAAAATCGAGCTTCAAAAAATTTCTAATGCCGAAACATTAATCGACTTAAACCCAAAAAACCCTGTTTTTTATAAAGGCAAGGGATGCCCTCGCTGCAACAATCTTGGCACCCAAGGCCGTCTTGCCATTGCCGAAGTTTTAGAAATGACGCCCCAGCTTAAAGAGGTAATCCTTAATGGCTCAAAACCTGCGCAGGCCGAGGCCGAGATAAAGCGCCAAGGCATGCTTACTATCCGGCAGGATGGTATTCTTAAGGCCATGCAGGGATTTATCTCCATCGAAGAGGTTTTCTCTGTCACTAGCGAGGATTAGTAATAAAATTATTTTTATAATTATTTTTTTATATATTATGAAGCCAAAAAAAATAAAAATTTTGTTAATCGAAGATGATAATTTCTTGTCCGGCATATATGTCGCTAAATTCGAAATGGAGGGCTTCGAAATTATTGCCGAGAGAAGAGGCGAGGAAGGCCAAAAAATCGCCAAAAAAGAAAAACCCGATGTTATCCTTCTTGATATCCTTTTGCCAGGCAAGGATGGTTTTGCTGTTCTAAAAGAATTAAAAACCGACGCCGCCACCAGCCGGATTCCTGTTATTGTTATGACCAACTTAAGCGAGGATAGTAATGTTAAAAAAGCTTTCGATTTAGGTGCAACCGACTATCTTGTAAAAGCCCATTTTCTTCCCGCCGAGATTATCGACAAGGTTAAAAAAGTAATCAGCAAAAAATGAAGCCCCCTAGTAAGAGCTAGGGGCGTCTGATAAAACAGTGTAGGGGCGCCTGCCTGCCGGTAGGTAGGAAACCCCGCACCGAAGGTCTAATAGCCTCGCGTCTTTACCTCTAGATAGGAACCAAAGACCTTCTGGTGCGGGGTAAACTACAATAAGGCGTCATTAATTACTAAAATGGTAGGGTGGGGCTTTTCAAACAAGCCCCAAGTACCTGCCCTTTTCTTTTGAAAGGGCAGGAGAAAGGATTTTTATGGATACGCAATCTAAAATTTTTTTCGAAAACCTTTTAACCCAAGCTGTTGAAAACAAGGCCCAGGGCCTTCATCTTTCAGCCGGCAGCCCCCCGATTCTAAAAATTTCAGGCGGCCTTAAACCCTTGGATCAGGAATCAGTTTTAAGCAACGAAAATATCGAAGAAATTGTTTTTTCGTTTCTTCCATCTGCTGATCAGGCAACCCTGGTTAGTGAAAAAGAAATTACTATCGTTCATAATTTTAAGCCCCAACTTCGCTTTAAGGTTAATGTTTTTTATCAAAAAGGCAATCTTTCGGCCTCTTTTGCTTATATTCCCAACCAGGTAAAAAATTTAGCCGAGCTTGGCTTAGAGCAGGTAGCCCCTGTTTTGGAACGTTTTCCTAAGGGAGTCATTATTATTAGCGGTCCGTTTGGCAGCGGCAAATCAACCCTAATTACCAGCATTATCGAAACCATCAACAACACCAAGTCCAAATATATTATCACCATCGAAGATCCTATCGAGTTTGTCTTTACCAACAAAAAAGGCATTATCGAGCAGCGCCAGGTTGGCCGTGATGTTAAAAGTTTCGAGCAGGGCTTGGATTTTTTGTCCGAAGAAAAAGTTGATATTATCGCTCTTTCCGAAATCGAAGACCCTAAGGCCATTCGCGCTGCTATCGAAATGGCTCAGGGCGGTCGCTTGGTTATATTCCAAATCGATGCCGATTCCAGTATAAAAACAATAGAAAACATTGTTACCAACTTCCCGCCCAAAGAAGCCCAGACAATCCGCAATCTGCTTAGCGAAAATTTAGCCGCTGTTATTAATCTCCATCTCTTCAAAAAAATCGGCGGCGGCAGCGTTGTGATTCCAGAAATTCTAATCAACAACTCTGCCTCCAAATCCGTTATCCGCGATGGTAAGTTTTTCCAGCTTGCTAACATTCTCCAAACCGGAAACGACGAGGGCATGGTCTCCCTAGGGAAAGCCGTAAGTGATTTAGTTGCTAAAAATATTATTAGCGCCGAAGAAGCCAGAGCTCAGCTCGGAGAATAACTTAAATTTCATGATTTTTGCCTACAGAGCCAAAGATAGTCAAGGTCGAGTCCATACTGGCACCTTAGAAGCGCCGGATCTTAATAATGCCCAGGAATTATTAGCCGAACAAAACTTTGCCATTATTTCCTTGGAGGATACTGGGGAAGAAGACAAGAAAAACATCGGCCAGTTAGCTATTTTTGATAGGGTAGGCGAGCGCGATAAAGTTGTTTTTGCCCGCCAGCTTTCGGTTATGATTTCCGCCAATCTGCCGGTAGTTAAGGCCTTGCGCATCCTAATCGACCAAACCCAAAACCAAAAACTCAAATCCATAATTTCCGAAGTAGCAGACGAGGTTAATGGAGGCGCCAAGCTTTCTTCTTCCCTGGGGCATCATCCAGAAGTTTTTTCCAACTTTTTTATCTCTATGATAAAAACCGGCGAAACTTCCGGCAAGCTCGACGAAGTTCTTAACTACTTAGCCGACCAGCAGGAAAAGGACTATGATTTAATAAGCAAGGTTAGGGGCGCTATGGTTTATCCCATTTTTATTACCAGCGGCTTAATCGTGGTCGGTACTCTAATGATGATTTTCGTTATCCCCAAGCTTACCGCTATGTTAGCCGAAAGCGGCGCCGAGCTTCCCTTTACCACCAGAATGCTTATTGCAACTTCCAATGCCTTTCGCAACCAATGGTGGGTTCTTGTCATTTTGCTCGCCCTCTTTATTGTCGCTATATTTTATACCAAAAAAAGCAAGTCCGGCGCCAAATATTGGAGCTATATAAGTTTGCGCATTCCCGTCTTTGGCAAACTGTTAAAAAAAATCTACATCGTCCGTTTTATGCGCTCGATGGCTACCCTTTTGGAAGGCGGCGTTCTCTTGGTCGATTCCCTAAAAATTGTTGCCGAAGTTATTAGTGATGTTACCTATAAAGAAATTATCCTGGCCACTGCCAAAGAAGTAGAGGATGGAAATTCTATCGCCACTGTCCTTTCCAAACGAGATGAAATCCCCACTATGATTCCCCAAATGCTGGCTATTGGCGAGCAGACCGGAAGCTTAGTTAATGTCCTTAAAAAAGTTTCCGACTTTTTTAGCCGCGACATCGATAATATGGTTGCCAATTTAACCACCCTCTTAGAGCCGATAATTATGATTGTTATGGGTGTTGCTGTCGGCATTATGGTCGCCGCCATTATTTTGCCTATGTATGATCTTGCCAATAGTTTTGGTTAAAAACTAAGCTCCCTGTTCACTATTTTTTTCTATAATGGTATAATATAATTAATATTAAAAAAAATAATTCTCCAAAGAAAGGAGGTGAAATCCTTAATGAAACACAAAAAAGGTTTTACTCTTATCGAACTTCTCGTAGTTATCGCAATCATCGGACTCTTGTCCACCTTAGCAGTCGTCTCTCTAAACAGCACCCGTGGCAAAGCCCGTGATGCCCAGCGCGTCTCCGATGTTAAACAGCTCTCAACCTTAATCGAAATGGCAAGGGCTAATAATGGTGATGGCACAGTCATGACTGGTTGTACCACTGCCGGTGATATTATTGGCGGCGGAGCAGCATCTCAATGTGCCGGTCCTGATGCTGATATTCTAGCCCAATTCCCTAATTTCTCTGACCCAACAGGCACAGCTTCTTGCGATGGCGGCGCTACCCAATCAACAGCTGCTTGCGATTACACCATGGGAATAACTGGTGCCACCTACGGCAATTATGAACTCTGCTTCTTCTTAGAGCAGGGCGCCGGCGGTTTGGCTACAGGCGTACACAGAATAACCGAAGGCAGTGTCCTCGATACCCCAGATGCCGATTGTAGTTACAGTTCCGACTAACCAATTTTCAAAGGGATCCCTGTTGAGAATTTGGCTTGCCCGCTCACTCCGAGTAAAGCGAGGAGCTGAGCTGGGCTTATTCAATCCATTACGAAAATCAAATACCCCTCGTTCTTATAGAGCGGGGGGTATTGTGATTTAATTTCATTGCTAAATTGTTACATTGTTAAATTGCTACGTGCTGGGTTAGCTGGTTTAAGCAATGTAACAATGCCAGCCAGCGGGCTGGTCAGCCTCTGGCTGAAAACAATGTAACACGGTGGATAACTCTCTCCTTGTCATCCCTTTTTTATGCTATAATATAATCAACATTAAA
>JABMQE010000074.1 GCA_013203415.1 Candidatus Falkowiibacteriota bacterium
TAGCAAAAAAACCATCCCAGTCAACCTAAAACCTGTGGATGATATGTTAAATTCCAATTTTTTCGCATTTTCGTAGTTTCGCATGTTTTTCGTAGTTTCGCATTAACTCAGTTTTGCCAAAAGCCCCCTCTTCCTTACAATCCCATAAACCCATCTAAAAAACAAAACCGCTAAAACTAGATAAATAATATTCAATCCAAACGCAATCACTAAATTCTTAACATCCAGACTTCCTGTGCTAATCACCGTCCTCATTCCCTCAAAAACATAAGTCGAAGGCAATCCTTTGCCCATCACCTGCAAAAATCTTGGCAAGACACTCGCCGGATAAAACACCGCGCTCGCCGGCTGTATTAAAGCCGCCAAACTCCAGGCCAAAAATTGCGCTTGACGCCCAAACCTTAAAACCATAGCCATTGCATAAATCCCGATTGCCCAGCCAAAAATAATTAAATTAATCAAAAACAAGGCCAAATAAACCCCAAAACCAAATATACTAAAATGATAAATCAAAAACGCTAAAACTGTCATCACTCCCAAAACTGCTAAAATCCTAATCAGCCCCAAAACAATCGTTGCTAAAATAAATTCGGCCACTGTTAAGGGCGAGGCAAAAATATTTAACAAATTATCACTCCAAATATCCTCCAAAAAAGAAACCGTAATATCCTGGCTCGAACGGTTTAGAATGCTCCAAAATATTAAAGCCCCCAAAAAGAAAGCCATCACATTAAGCTCCCCGCTTAATTTTTGGAAATAAACTGAAATAAACCCAAAAACCACCAATTCCAAAATCGGCCAGTAAAACAAATCTCCCAAACGATGGACATTACGCTTGGTTCCATAGAGATAACGGAGTAAAATTGCGTTGATTCTATGTATTTTCATAAGTGTTGCCGCAGTCACTAGTCACTCGTCACTAGGGATAGTTTAAGACGTCTTCAATGAAACCCTAGTTACTAGTGAGCAGTGACAATTTTAAAATCCGTGATCCGTGGCTATCCGCTGTCATCCGTGGCCATCCGTTTTTCTCTAGATATCTTTAAAAAAACATCCTCCAAATCCGGCTTATTAACATCAATATTCAAAAACTCAAAATCCTGTTTATATAAATCTGATAAAATTTTGGGGATCTGCTCCTCCTCAAGCAAAATCTCCACATACCCCTTGCGCGGAAACTTAGCCCGCAAATTTTTCTCAAAAACAAACTTCTTCATCTTGTCTGGCGACTCACGAAAAACTAAATTTAAACTATAATCCGGAATCATCCGTTTTAATTCCAAAGGTGTCCCCTGCGCCACAATCTTTCCATGCGATAAAAATATTACCCGATTACAAAGCTCTTCCACTTCTGCCATATTATGCGAAGTATATAAAATCGTAATCCCTTCCTCTTTTTGGATTCTTATTAACATCTCTTTTATCTTCTCGGCAATATCCGGATCCAAACTTGCAGTCGGCTCGTCCAATAATAACAGCCGCGGCTTATTTAATAATGCCTTAACTAAAAACACCGTGTCCTCTGCCCCGATGACAAAGACACAAAAAGCTTTTTTTCTAAATCCGAAATCTCTAACATTGCTAAAAGCTTATCCATCCTCTCCCGCCAATCACGCACTCCATATAATTTTGCAAAAACTTCTAAATTCTCACGAATACTCATCCTGTGCGGAAAAGAAATATAAGCGCTCGAAAAATTCATCTTATCCAAAAGCTCGCTTCTATTCTTTTCCAACTCTTTTCCAAAAATTTTAATACACCCCATATCCGGTTTTGTTAATCCTAAAAGCATTTGGATTGTTGTTGTCTTGCCTGCCCCGTTCGGACCCAAAAGCCCGACAATCTCGCCCCGCTCAATATCAAAATCAATAGCATCCACAGCCGTGAATCCCTTAAACTTTTTTGTTAAATTTTTTACTTGAAGAATTTTGGACATAAATTAAAAAGTCCCCCCTTTCAGGTCTTTCTTATTATAACTAAAAAATCAATTTAAGAAAAGAAAAGAGCCAGCGCGATCTACAAGAGAAAGTCACTGGCTCGACACCACGAAGTGGTGTATATGGAAGGGATAAAGATTCTACGGAAGTTCCGTAGAATCTTCTGATGTTAGCCCTGCCGTCCGTTAGCAATCGGGTAAACCCCGCCGGTCGACAGAGCAAAAGAGTAGTTCAAAGAGAGCTACTTACAATATATATCATGCCCCCTTTTTTGTCAAGGGTAAATTATCCACAAATACCCATTGACAAAAAACAAATTTTATGGCGGACAAAACTCCTCTATATGATGACGTCCCCAGATGTTGCTATTCACCTAGAGACCCGTAAGACGGCGCCTTCATTTCATCCCGCCAATTTAAGAGTAAGTTTCGGAAAAACCCAGTTCCAGTTACCACGCGATCCCAACCGCCGCCCGTAACCTGGATTTTTCCTATCATCTTTCCTCGAGACAACAACTGCTATCCCGACAAAAATCCGAAGGTTACTCGAGCTTTGGCGAAACCCGCCAGCTGCTTTAATCCCCCTTGCCTGTTTTCGAGGCAAGCTGGTTATACGATCACCGCCATCAACCGAAACTTGGCAGCCCTTAAGGGAAAGTTTCGGACTAAGCGGCGCAACCAGTTTGTGCTGTGGAAGACCCGAACCTCCACTGCTCTGTGCTTGGGCTATATCTGCGGCCAAAACCGCAAACACCACCCCAAGCAGCATTGCGATTACAACGGCTCTCTTCTTCATAGAACTACTCCTTCTTTGCGAGGAGTAGAACTTTGCCCGCCATATTTTCTATAAAGAACGTTATACTAAAGTTTAGCATAAAAAATAAAGCGTGTCAAGGGTGCCGTAATGGCCCAATACCTTGGCAACACTTTAGGGTATAATTAGGATAGTAATCATTAACCTATGTTACTATGCCTTACACAACTAATTCTCGCCTGCCTAAAGTACGCGCTTGTGCCGTCCGAATGGTCCGTTCAGGTAAA
>JABMQE010000075.1 GCA_013203415.1 Candidatus Falkowiibacteriota bacterium
AAAAATTAGCAAACCAGGAAGAAGGGTTTATGTGCCCAAAGATAAATTGCCTTATGTTTTAAATAATTTAGGCGTGGCAATCATTTCTACGCCCCAAGGATTAATGACTAATAAGGAAGCAAGGAAGAAAGGAATTGGAGGAGAAGTGCTTTGCGAAATTTACTAACGTCGCTAATTTGCACTAATTTAGCACGAATTTCACGAATACCTGAATTATAACACTAGTGATATTTGTGATAAATTCGTGTTAATTAGAGACGTTGATTAGAGATTTTATGTCAAGAATAGGAAAGATGCCGATTGAGATTCCAAATGGAGTTTCGGTTGATATCAAAGACAATGAAATAAAAGTAAAAGGACCAAAAGGGGAATTAAACCAAAAAATTATTCCTAACGTTAATATTGGGCAGGAAGACTCAAAAATAGTTGTTTCGGTTAACAGTCCACAGAACAAAGAGCAAGCGAGTTTGTGGGGTTTGTATAGAAGTTTGGTTTTTAATATGGTTAAAGGTGTTACAGATGGTTTTGAAAAAAAGTTGGAGATAAGCGGAGTGGGTTATAAAGCAACTGTAACTGGAAGTAACTTGGTTCTTAATGTTGGGTTTTCGCATCCGGTCGAGATTCCTATCCCGGCGGAAATAGAAGTAAAAGTTGAAAAGAATGATATTATAGTAACTGGAGCGGATAAGCAGGTTGTTGGAGAAGTGGCGGCAAAAATAAGAAAGGTAAGACCAGTTGAACCATACAAATTAAAAGGCATAAAATATTCGTACGAGCAGATAACAAAGAAAGCTGGTAAAGCGGCGAAGGGAGCGGGGGACGCGGGTTAAGTTTTTAATTTTTAATTTTTAGTTTTTAATGAATAAAGGAAAAGTAAAATCTGAAAAGAGGCAAAGAAGACGGATTAAAGTTCGGTCTCGAGTTAGTGGTACAGAAAAAAGACCGCGGCTTTCGGTTTTTCGGAGTTTGCGTGGAATTCAAGTGCAATTAGTTGATGATGCAAGTGGGAAGACATTGGTTAGTGCGGGTAGTAAAGATAAAGAAATAGAGAAATTAAGCCAGCCAGAGGCTGGTCAGCCTTTGGCTGAAAATAAAGAAATAAAGGGCGACGCGAATAATAGTAAGGTTAGTATTGCTTTTGTGGTGGGGGAGTTGCTTGCTAAGAAAGCGTTAGAGAAAAATATTAAGCGAGTGGTTTTTGATAGGGGTGGGTATAAATATCATGGAAGAGTAAAGGCGATAGCTGAAGGAGCGAGACGGGGTGGTCTTAAATTCTAGATTTATCAGATAGTAATTATGCGGATGTTAACGATTTCGGCTTGAAAGTTTTCATTGCGAGGATAGAAGATGGAAAATTGAAGATGGACTACTTTAAATAAATCAATAAATTAATAAACCAATAAATTAGTAGAAAAAAATATGCCAAAAAGAAATAACAGTAGGGGACCAGGTCGCCCTGGCGGTGGTAGAGGTGAGAGAGAAGAAAAAGAGTTCGAGCAGAGCTTGGTTGATATTGCTAGGGTTACCAGAGTTAAAGCAGGCGGAAAGCGTTTAAGCTTTCGGGCTTTGGTTGTGATTGGCGATAAAAAGGGGAGAGTGGGTTCTGGGATTGGCAAGGGGATTGATGTAGCCACGGCAGTGGATAAAGCAGTGGCAAAGGCCAAAAAGAATTTGATTAACGTACAAATTATAAAAGGGACAATATCGCATGAAATTTTTGAAAAATTTAAGGCCTGTAAAGTTTTGTTAAAACCAGCAAAGCAAGGTAAAGGTGTTATTGCCGGCGGAAGCGTTAGAACAGTTTTGGAATTAGCAGGAATAGAGAATGTGGTAAGCAAAATTAGGGGTTCGGCAAGCAAGATTAATAATGTGATGGCGACAATGAATGCGCTAAAGAAATTGCGAAAGATTGAGATTAAAGAGGACGTGAAGAAAGCAGGGTCTGGGGAGAAGAAAGGTGATTTTGTAAAAAAACAAGAAAGCAAAAAAACAAGAAAGCAAACGGACGATGGCAATGAAAAGGAGAGTAATGATAAAAAGAATAGTAAAGAGTAATTAGTAAATAATAAATCAAAAATATGAGTTTGGGTTTACATAATTTAAAACCAGCGCGTGGCCGAAAAAAGCGTAAACGCGTGGGTCGGGGCAATGCCTCGGGCCATGGCTCTTATAGTACTAGGGGCCAGAAGGGACAGAGGTCTAGAAGTGGCGGGAAAAGCGGGCTTAAGATGCGGGGTATAAAGCAAAGAGTGCAAAAGATTCCTAAATTGCGCGGTTTTAAGTCTAGAAATGCATCAATGGAAGTGGTTAATCTTCGCGACTTGGATTCTAAATTTTCCGCCAGAGGCGGACCAGCCTCGGGCTGGAAGGAAGGAGATATTGTTGACGCCAGGGCAATGTTTAAGGTGGGTTTAATTAAAGATACAAAAAGGGGTGTAAAAGTTTTGGGAGATGGAAAATTAGGTAAGAAATTGATGGTTCGGGCTAATCATTTTTCGGTAAGTGCAAAAGATGGTATAATTAATGCGGGCGGGGAGGTTGAGCTCGTAACTCGTAACTCGGGAACTCGTAACTCGGGAACTCGTAACTCGGGAACTCGTAACTCGAAGTAACTTATTGTTTTTTAGAAATATATATTAAAATATATACAAGATGTTATCTAAAATAATTCAAATTTTTAAGATTAGAGATTTAAGGAAAAGCATTCTGTTTGTTTTGGGAATGCTGGTTTTGTTTCGGTTAGCGGCGCATGTGCCTTTGCCAGGAGTGGATGTGGAAGCGTTGCGAGATCTTTTTTCGTCCAACCAGATTTTGGGATTGTTAAATATTATGTCTGGCGGAGCGATGAGGAGCTTTTCGTTGGTGGCTATGGGTATTGGGCCTTATATTACGGCTTCGATTATTATGCAGCTTTTAACAATGATTGTGCCGGCTTTGGAAGAATTAAGCAAAGAAGGGGAGAGCGGACATCAAAAGATAAATCAGTATACCCGGCTTTTGGCTGTGCCTTTGGCAGTAATCCAATCTTATAGTATGATCATTTTGCTGCAGAGAAGCGGGAGAGGAATTATCGGAGTTTTAGGTCCATACCAAATGTTGTTGATGATTGCAACATTGGCGGCAGGGACGATGTTCTTGATGTGGATTGGAGAGTTGATTACCGAAAAGAAGATTGGCAATGGTATTTCTTTGATTATTTTTGCAGGTATTGTTTCCCAGATTCCGACTAGCATCCAGCAATTAGTTGTTACTTTCGATAGGTCGCAATTGATAAATATGCTGTTTTTTGCAGGATTGGCTGTAATTACAATTGCGGGAGTAGTTTATATTACAGAGGCCCAAAGGAATATTCCGGTTTCTTATGCCAAGAGGGTGAGGGGCAACAAGATGTATGGAGGAACTAATACTTATTTGCCGCTTAGGGTAAACCAAGCAGGCATGATTCCGATTATTTTTGCTATTTCTATTATTTTGCTGCCATCAATGATTGCCCAGTTTTTTCAGCGGGCGAATTCGGTTTGGATGGTAAAAGCAGCAGGTTTTGTGATTGAACTGTTTCAAAACCAGTTATTTTATGGAATTTCATACTTTGTTTTAGTGGTGGCTTTTACCTATTTTTATACTTCGGTAATTTTTCATCCCCATCAGATTGCAGAGAATTTGCAGAGACAGGGCGGGTTTGTGCCGGGAATCAGGCCGGGTAATCCAACAGCTTCCTATTTAGGCAAAGTGAGCCAGAGAATAATGTTGGCCGGTGCTATGTCGCTTGGTTTGATTGCAGTTTTGCCTTTGATAAGCAAGGTATTTTTTACAGGGATAGGGAGTTTGGTTATTGGCGGGGCAAGTATTTTAATTGTGGTTTCTGTGGTTTTGGAAACAGTGAAGCAGATAGAGGCGCAGCTTGAGATGCGGGAGTATGAGGGAATATAGATTTTTTGATTTATGAATGCGGATTTATGATTTATAATTATAGATTATAAGGAGGGGGCGGTTCTTAAAATAAGGAAGGAGAAGGTGATGATAAGATCTTCAGTTGTGGTTAGGCGAGTTGTTGTGCTCTTTTTGTTGTGCCTCTTAGTTGTGGGCATGGCTTGTTGGGGCGCTTCAGAGGTGAATGAGACACCCAGATATTCTCTCATAGCTATTGTTGTGATAGGGATTATTATCCCTGTTGTTTTGCGGCTGATGGATATCTGGGAAGTGGACAACGGAGACGGTGTTGCGACTTGGAGAGTTTTCTTTTTCTTGGGGTAGCATTTGTAGTGAGGTGGATGAGGGGGGTATTGAGTCCTAGTTTGGTCCTTTCGGGCGCCTGTTCCACGAAGGGGAGGATGAGTGATTCCTTCCCTTTTTTGTTAAAAAGATGTTAAGATTAAGATAGTTAAAATTGTATAATTATCTCCCCCTTTATAAGGGGGAGAATTAAAGAGGGGGTAAAATCCGTATTGACTAGAATTGGAATTAAGACAGTGGATAGTAAAAAAGTCCGTCCCAAACCCCTCCTTTAATTCCTCCCCTTGAATTAAGGGGAGGATAACGAGGAAAAATTATGTTCAACTTGAACTACAAAAACATTATCATCTTCGGGCCGCAGGCGAGCGGGAAAGGGACGCAGGCAGATGTTTTGGCCGAGAAATTTGGGGTTCCTCATATTTCCACAGGCGCTATTTTTCGGGATGAGATTAGAGGGGGGACAGAGTTGGGTAAGAAAGTTGAGGGGATACTTAATGCTGGTAATTTGGTGCCTGATGAGATAACTAATGAAATTGTTAAAAATCGTTTGTCTAAATCTGATTGTTCTGCTGGCTTTGTGCTTGAGGGTTATCCAAGAAATATAAGCCAAGCAGGGTTTTTGGATAAAGTGGCAAAAGTGGATTTGGCTTTGGAAGTTTGGATTAGTGATGAGGAGGCAGTAATGAGGATTGGAGGCAGAAGGAATTGTCCTAAGTGCGGAACACCGTATCATCTTAAATTTAATCCGTCTAAAAAAGAAGGAGTGTGTGATAAAGATGGCGAGAAATTAATAATTAGAGATGATGAAAGTGATGAGATTATTAAGCAGCGGCTTAAGAATTATCATGAGCAGACAGAGCCGATAATTGATTTTTATAAAGAGAGGGGAATTTATAAGAAGATTGATGGGATGCCGTCAATATCGGAAGTGACGTCGATGATTATGAAAGTCGTCGAGGAGTAGTTTTATATATTATTTAGATGTGGAAGGGTTTTGTCACTCGTCACTAGCAACTAGTCACTAGGGATTCGTTTAAGACGTTTTGATCAAAACCCTAGTTGCGAGTGACTAGTGACAAGTGACTATTATATTTATGAATTTAATAAAGACGGAAAAAGAGATAAGAATAATGGCTGAGGGCGGAAAGATTTTGGCGCAAGTTCTTAAAAAAGTAAGCCAGGCCTGCAAGCCTGGTGTTTCGACTTGGGAGCTTGATTGTCTGGCCGAGAGTTTGATTAAGGAGGCAGGGGGTGAGCCGAGTTTTAAGGGGTTTTCGGATTATCCCAAAAGTTTATGCACTTCTATAAATAATGTTTTGGTTCATGGCATACCCAAAGAAAGAGAGATTATAAATAATGGTGATATTGTGGGATTGGATTTAGGATTAAAATATAAGGGCTTGTATACTGATATGGCAATAACTTTGGGAGTGGGCAAGGTTTCTAAGGTAGGAAGCAAGTTGGTTAAGGTTTGCCATAAATCTTTGGATGTAGCGCTTGCCATGATAAAGCCGGGGAACAAGGTTGGCGATATTGGAGCGGCAGTCCAAAAGTATGTGGAGGGTGCGGGGTTTTCTGTGGTTCGCGATTTGGTAGGGCATGGCGTGGGCCATGGCGTGCATGAGCTGCCAAGAATTCCGAATTTTGGAGAGATGGGCACAGGCGAGGAGATAAAGGAAGGAATGTGTTTGGCAATCGAGCCGATGATTTGCGAGAAGGGCTATCAGATAAAAACCCATAAAGATGGATGGGGAGTAGAAACATTTGATAATGGATTAGCGGCTCATTTTGAGGTGACGGTAGCCGTGACGGACAAGGGATACGAGATATTGACAAAATAATTAGAAGCACGAACTTTGAATTTATGACAAAGTATTTAGGAATCGATTGGGGAGAAAAAAAGATTGGTTTGGCTTTGGGTTCGAGCGAGACGGGTTTGGCTGTGGTGCACGGGGTGACTGATGATACTGGGTATATTAAGGAATTGTGCAAGGATGATGATATCGATGTTGTTGTTGTTGGCGAGTTAAGAGACAAAAACAAAAATTTTGACGAGTTTGTTGATTTTTTAAATACTTTAGGAGTTAGAGTGGAATTGGCTGATGAGAGGTTAACGACAAAGATGGCAGGAAATCTTGATAAGAGCTTAAAGGGAAAGGACGATGCAGTGGCAGCGCAGATAATTTTGCAGGATTTTATAGATGCGAAACTACGAAAATAATGCGAAACTACGAACATGCGAAAAGTTTGAAAGAGAATAATAAATAACAAATATTAAATAGTAAATAATAAATCGTGGCAGGTGTTTTAATAACATTTTTTTTAGTTTCGGTGGTGGTTTCTTTTTTTGTTACTTATGGGGTAATAAGATTGGCAGAAAAGAAAAAAGCAGTATCCAAACCAACAAGACCTAGGGATATCCATAAGAAGCCAATACCTCTTTGGGGAGGATTGGCAATTTTTTTAAGCCTGGTTCTTTTAATAGGTTTGGCTTATGCAATAGTGGATTTCGAGCAAAAAGCAGCTATTCCAATCCATTATTTAGTAGGAGCTTTTGTCGGGGCTTTAATTTTGATTATTTTTGGAGTTATCGACGATAAGTATAAGTTAAAGCCGCACGAATCGATATGGGGGCCGACATTGGCGGCAGTTTGCGCGGTGGTGGTGGGGATGAGGATAGATTTAATTACAAACCCTTTTGGTGGATTTTTAGAAATTAGCCAGTGGCCTATTTTGGCGATTGTTTTAACTTTTTTTTGGTTGTGGTGGATGCAGTACACCACAAAGCTTTTAGACGGGTTAGATGGTTTGGCGAGCGGGGTGGTTTTAATCGGAACTTTGGTGATTTTTTTCTTGGCGATTTCCAAGAATTTTTTCGAGCCGACAACTGCGCTTTATGCTTTAATTTTTGCTGGGGTATTATTTGGGTTTTTAATTTGGAATTTTAATCCGGCCAAGATTTTTTTAGGGGAGGGAGGAAGTACTTTGGTTGGTTTTATTTTAGGAGTACTGGCTATTGTTTCGGGCTCGAAGCTGGCAACAGCTTTGTTAGTTATGGGGGTTCCGGTTTTGGATATGATATGGGTGATGGTCCGAAGGAGATTTTTTGAGCATAAGAAAGTAACAGAAGGCGATGACAAGCATTTGCATTTTCGACTTCTTAGGGCAGGGCTAACCCATAGGCAAGCAGTTTTCTTTTATTATTTTATTGCTGCTGGTTTTGGTGCGAGCTCGTTATTTTTGCAAAGCAAGCAAAAACTGATTGCATTGATTTCTTTGGTTTTAATAATTATAGGGGTAGGGATTTGGGTGACGAGGCGCAGAGATCTGAAACACACTAATTAGTAGGCGGAAACACACGAATCTATATGCGAATGATATGCGAATTTTGTATGCGAATAATTTTTGAGAACAACTATATAAGGAGGGTTTTAATATCATTAGTCTTGATTTTTTGTCCTTTGCTTTTTGTTGGGTGTGGAAAAGTAGATGTAGGAACACCCCGCCATGGCGGGGCGTTTTTGACGGTTAGGGAGACAATATTTGAGGTGGAGGTGGTTGATAGTTTGGACAAGCAGATTAGGGGGTTGTCTGGCAGGGAAAATCTGGAAGAGAATGAGGGAATGTTGTTTGTTTATAATACAAGTGAGACCCGCAGTTTTTGGATGAAGGATATGAAGTTTGGATTGGATATTATTTTTATAGATAACGAGGTGGTTGTTGATTTGGTTGAGGGTTTATCAGCACCAGTTGGTGAGGAGGAAATAATGGGATATACATCAAAAGAGACGTCGGATATGGTTTTGGAGGTGAACGCGGGGGTTGTTCGGGATTATGGAATTGAGGTTGGGGATAGGGTTGACATTTTGTGGTGAATGGTGTAATATGATAATAATTGATAATTGATAATTGATAATTGATAATTAATAATTGATAATTGGACGTGCTTCGTTGATTAATCATCGATGTTCAATGATCAATGTCCGATGATTTTTTTATGCCAAAAATTGCTGTTATTAAGACGGGAGGTAAACAATATAAAGTCAAAGAGAAAGATATTATAAAAATAGAAAAAATCCCTGGAAAAGCCGGGGATAAGGTTGAGTTTGACCAGGTTTTAATGATTGCGGATGGAGATAATGTTGAGATTGGAAAGCCGATTTTGGAAGGAAAAAAAGTGGCAGGGAAAATTTTGGAGCAGGGAAGGGCGAAGAAAGTTTTGGTAGTTAAGTATAAACCAAAAACAAGATACAAGAAAAGGGTTGGGCACAGGCAGAGTTTTACGAAAATTGAAGTGACGCAGATTTAATACAGATTAAAACAGATTTCTACAGATAGAAAACGTTGTTTAAGAAAGCAACGTTTTTTGGTTGATTGAGTTTATGTAGTCGTTATCTCCCCCTTACTAAGGGGGAGAATGGAAAAGGGGGTTAGAATCCGAGTGCGTGGGTATAGACCTCCCCTTTTATTCCCCTCCTTGGCAAGGAGGGGATAATTGATAAATGATATATAAATGAGAAGAGCGCCATATTGCGAAAGCATTGGCGCTCTTTTTATCGCCTTAAATCCAGGCGATACTTGTAGACGTGAGGGTTCAGACCCAGTTGTCCTTGTTCTCGGCGTTTGGCACATTCTACCAATACAACGGCAGAGAAGAGTAGGGCTGATGCAAGCCAAACCAGCAGTTCGGTCATCAGGCCTCCTTGGTTTGGGTGTGGCGAATGTGCGCCCAGAGTAAGGCAATACCCCCGATTGCGAGGAGTATTACGGCGGTAGCGTAGCCCGTAGGGTTTACTGGCTGACAGACAAGGGCGAGAGCGAGTAGTATCCCACCAAAGCCAAGGCCGAGTACAGCAGTGATTTTGGTAATAATCATGATCATGGCGTTCTCCTTTTCTGGGAGTTCAGATTTCTTTGCGACCCTTGAGAGCTGACGATATTGTTATCTCGTCCGCATATTCCAGTTCGCCTCCAACTGGAAGTCCGCGGGCTAAGCGAGATAGTTTGATATTATAAGGTTTTAGGAGTTTTGTCAAATATAGGACAGTGGTTTCGCCTTCCATGTCTGGGTTTAAGGCGAGGATAATTTCTTGGGGTGGGCTAGCTTTTAAGCGCTGCTCAAGCTCTTTTATTCTAAGAGCGCTAGGGCCGATGCCTTGGAGCGGATTGATAGTGCCGTTTAGGATATGATAAAGTCCGTCGTATTCTTGGGTTTTTTCTATGGCTTCTAAGTCCTGGGGGCGGGCGATAACGCAGATAAGTTCGTGGTTGCGGCGGGGGTTGGCGCAAGTTTTGCAAGGAGAAGTTTCGGAAAAGATGCCGCAGATGGTGCAGGTGGTGATGTTATTTTTAAGTTCTTTTATATTTTGAGCGAGGTTTTCTAATTCTTCCTGCGGGCAGGACATTAGATAAAAAACAAAACGGGCGCTGGTCCTGGGACCGACGCCTGGGAGGCGAGATAGTGCGTTTATAAGATTTTCGATGGATTTTGGGAGGCGTGGCATTATTTTAAAGTTTTAATTTTTAAGTTTTAATTTTAAAGTTTTAATTTTTAAGTTTTAATTTTTATTTAATTTCTAAT
>JABMQE010000076.1 GCA_013203415.1 Candidatus Falkowiibacteriota bacterium
GCATAAACCGTATCAAAAGCCAAAGAAGATTTCCCGCTCCCCGAAAGTCCGGTTATCACAACAAGCTTGTCCCTTGGAATCTCGACATCAACATTTTTAAGATTATGAACCCGCGCTCCTTTTATAACAATATGGCTCTTAGAATTGGTCTGGCTGTTTTTTTTGTTCTTCTTAGTGGGCATAAATTTTAGTCACTAGTCACTGGCAACTAGTCACTTGGGGCGAATTAAAAAACGTCTTAACATAACCCCTAGTTACTAGTGACTAGTGACGAGTGACTAATCACGTCAACACTCATTATACACCAAAAACAAAAACCCTGCAAGAGAAAAGGCGGACCAATTGCAAATCGCAACTAGCCCGCCTCGAATATCCTTCTCCATCCAGACGCGAATCAATTCCTCGCCGCAACATCAGGATGAACACACTGGCGAAAAAAAAGAAGCCAAGCACAAACCCACTTCCCAAGTTCGCCAGTAACTACCCGTCCCCCTTGAACCGCGACAGGCACCCCCTTGCGAACCTCGAGTCGGTAAAAAATCATCTTCTTACCTCCGTCGAATATATGCACTCTGCGTTCTTCTAGATTCACGAAAGAACAACCCTCCCCGCCTTAAAAGATAATCCAAAAAATCCCTTTCGTCAATGCCATTATTCAAGTTATAATAAGAAAGGAGCGCCCGGGCCTAAGCCAAGACGCTCCCACAACTCCTCCTCCTTTCACCCACATCGCTCTACAATTCTCTGCGACTCCTTGCAGCATATCTTTTCGGCGGTCACGATGACCACCCTCCCCCGCCGAATCACAGCCAACCGGGAACGATAGAACTCCTCCCAGGGACACTTAAGATATACCGGCTCAAATACCCCTTTCGGCAGCTCCTTGTCCGGCAGAACACGGAGCCGATTAACAAAAGCCGTTTTCCCCTTTGTCATAGTCAGCCCAAACGGCTTCTCCTCCGACTTCCTCTGGAGCTCATAGGCCAGCTGCTCCCTTCGGTCGTCGAACCCGATCCGCATGGCCAGCCCTACCTGACAATTCCGGGACAGGAAGGCAGGGATAGTGAACCCCCACCTCTGCCCTCCTCCCTGTGCCTCCGAAAGCCACATCCACGTGCCGGCTTTCGGATGGGTGTGAACCTGCTTCCGGTCCACACCCTCGGGGACGTCTTCCACCTTGGCCACTCGGCACGAAACCGAGATAGCCAGGCTCCAAATGTCCTCGAACTTGTACCACCGCTGACCAGCCATCCTACGCTCCTTTGCTACGGGGTGTGAAGCATGGTACACTCAAGAATCACCTCCTACTCAACAACACTATATGCTAACACAAACCCAAAAAAAAGTCAATACAATTCCCCAAAAACCCGGTGTTTATATCTATAAAGATAAAAAAAACACCATTCTTTATGTCGGAAAAGCTAAAAATTTAAAGAAACGTGTTTCTTCGTACTTTATCAAAGCGAAGCCCCGCACCGACCCGCGAAGCGGGTCTGGTGCGTGGGCACCCGACAAACTAATAATGCTCTCCCAAATCCATGACATAGATTACATCATCACCGACTCCGAAGCCGAAGCTCTTTTACTCGAGTCAACCTTAATAAAAAAACACCAACCTCGCTTCAATATTATATTAAAAGACGACAAAAATTATCTTTATATAAAAATAAACTTAAAAGAGGAGCCTGCCCGCTCTAGCTCGAGCGACAGCGAGAGCCTGAGCGGGTGGCCAACACTTACCACTATTCGCAGGCCCAATCTTAAAGACAAAAATTTCTATGCTGGGCCTTATCCCTCTGCCGACTCTGCTCGCCAAACCATAAAACTCCTCGCCCGTATATTTAAATTTTGCACTTGCAAAAATTTCCAAAAAAAACCCTGCCTCCGTTTCCGCCTTGGCTGGTGCGTTTGCCCAGCAGAAACTAAAATCTCTAAAAAAGATTACCAAGCCATCTTTGATAAAGTTATAAAATTTCTAAAAGGCCAGACAGGAGAAGTCCTCCGCGAATTAAAAACAGAGATGAAAAAAGCCAGTATTGAAAAAAAATACGAAGACGCTGCCCGCTTTAGGGATTCTATAAAAGCAATAGAAAGAACCGTCTCCCACCAAAAAGTAATCTCAACCAAAAACGAAAACTACGATGTCATCTCCACAGCTCGCACCTCCCCTCCTGTTCTAGGGGGGGACACGAGGGGGGGTAATCTCGCAGCAATCAATTTATTCCAAATCCGCGAAGGCAAACTAACAAACAAACAAAACTTTATCTTAGAACATACAAAAAACTCAACCGAATCCGATATTATAGAATCATTCATCACCCAACACTACCCAATCACTCAAGACATGCCCAAAGAAATAATCATCCCAGTGGAAGTTTCAAGCGGCCTGCCCGCCGAAGCCCGAAGGGCGAAGGCGGGCAAAAAACGTCAACTCATCAAACTCGGCGAAAAAAATGCCCGCAACTACCTCAATCATTATTTTAGCATTCAAACAGGTAAAACCTCAAACAACGAAAAAATATTATCCGAACTTAAATCTGTCCTCCGTCTTCCGTCGTCTCCGATTCGTATAGAGGCATATGACATCTCCAACATCCAAGGTCAAAACGCCACCGGCTCTATGATCGTTTTCACCAATGGCCAGCCCGACAAATCTCAATATCGCAAATTCGACTTGTCAAAAAACAAGTCGCCCCGTCGAATGACGGGGTCTGTTCTGCTGCAAACAGGACCAAACGACGTTGCCATGATGGCCGAAATCGTCTCCCGCCGTCTAAAAAATAAAAACTGGCCTAAACCAGATTTAATCGTCCTCGACGGCGGCAAACCGCAATTGAATGCGGTGTTAAAAGTTATACGTTATAAGTTATACGTTATTTCACTTGCCAAAAAAGAAGAGGAAATATTTTTACCTAATCGTAAAAAACCAATAATCCTTCCAAAAACTTCTTCTGCTCTTCAATTACTTCAGAGAGTCCGCGACGAGGCCCACCGCTTTGCCCGCGCCTACTACCTTAAACGCCACCAAAAATCCCAAACCCATTCTGCTCTTGATGACATTCCCGGCCTTGGCCCTAAAACCAAAAAAAAGCTCTTACAAAAATTCGGGTCAATAAAAAGCGTCAGAGACGCTCCAAATAAAGAACTCGAAAAACTTATTAGTAAAAAAATAATAAAAAAAATAAAA
>JABMQE010000077.1 GCA_013203415.1 Candidatus Falkowiibacteriota bacterium
CAAGTTTTAATTAAAGAATAAATAAAACTTAAAAATTAAAACTTAAAAATTTGAGGAAATAATCGTTGGTCAACGAGATGAATATTTTCCAAATCACTTCCTCCGTACCACCACGCTCAACCGTCCCCCTTGCTGATTAACTGGCTGCTCCATCATAGCATTTTCACCCAATTTGTCAACAAAACCTTGTATTTTTTCTCTGGCAAGCCCGGTATGCCTTCTTTCCCGTCCAATAAGCTTCATATCTACTTTAATCTTATTTCCCTGTTCTAAAAACTTGTTTGCCTGCTTTACTCTTATATCTTCATCATGCTCGCTAATGCGGAAAGAAAGCCGGATTCCCTTGGTTTCGCTTTTTTTGCTTTTGGCTTTGGTTTTTTGGTCTTTTTTCTTTTGCTCATACAAAAACTGTCCAAAATCCATAATCTTTGCAATCGGTGGATTCGTGTTGCTGGAAATCTCCACCAAATCAAGCTCTTTTCCTAAAGCCATCTTTAGCGCCTCTTGCGTCTCCATAACTCCTCTATTCTTGCCTCCTTCATCAATCACCTGAAGCTTAGGCGCATTTATTTTGTTGTTGAGATAATAATATTTCTTAATAGGTTTTAAGCTATGTTAAATAAATAAAAATTAAAAATTAAAACTTAAAAATTAGCGTGGTGGAGATGAGGGGCATCACACCCCTGTCTGAAAACAAGAAATAAAAACGTCTACCAATATAGTCTGCTTGATATTTTCAGTTCTTAAGATTTAAGCAAACGAAATTCTTAAAAACTAAAGTCCGTAAGTGTTTCAAGAACCTTGCCCGGACTCACAAGGCCTCTATCCTGCTATTGGCGTCTTGTAAACTAGCAGGTGTCGTCTGCAAGACGGCGATTACATTTTAGGCAATCGCGGAAGCAAAAGCTGGAGCGCGGAACGCGTTAGCAATTCCGTCTTTCACTTTCGCCACAAATGTTTTGGCATTTGTAATTTTGGCAAAATAGTTTTACGTCATAATCTGCCATTAGACGATTGGCTGCTTCTTCTTCCTTCTTTCCATCGAATTTGTAACATCCCCAGAAATTTAAGTTTTAATTTCTAAGTTTCAAGTTCTATTTAATTTCTAATTTCTATTTACTTAATCTTTAATCAAGTAATCGGCATTAAAACTTAGAACTTAATTAAATAAAGCTTAAATAAAACTTAAAAATTAAAACTTAAAACTTGTTATCACATCCTTTGTTTCATCGCTCTCCTCATCTTCCTATCCGCATCACGTTTCTTTATATCCTCGCGTTTGTCCGCCTTCCTCTTACCCTTGCAAACTCCTATCTGCATCTTTACCAATTTGTTCTTAATATACACCGAAACAGGCATAATTGTCAAGCCCTTTTCCTTCTGCTTTTGGGTCAAATAATTTATCTCCTTTTTATTCAAAAGCAGTTTTCTTGGCCTTTCCGGTTCGTAATTTGTTTGCTCTCTTTTGGCTTGGGGATAAGGCGCAATATAAAAATTCAGGATTGTTGGCTCGCCCTTGGTGTTGATACTAATATAGGCGCCTTTTAGGTCTGCCCTGCTGTTTTTTATGGATTTTACTTCAGGTCCGCCCAAAACTAAACCCGCCTCAAATTTTTCAAGGACCTGATAATCATGCAATGCTCTTTTGTTAGTCAAGACGTCCTTCATTCAAATAAAGCAATAAACTAATAAATTAATAAATTTTACCCCACCTACCTATATTTTACAAGATAACCCAAAACAAGTCCAATAATCATGGATTCCGTAAAAGCATATGTGGACATATTGTGCATTCATAAATTGCAGTATATTTTGGTTTATGATAATCTAAAGGGTGTGTTAGCTGGATACGCTTTCGTAACGAAAAGTTTAAAATTTGAGTCAATTTTTTTAAAAATCTTTGAGGCCTATTTATTAAAATAAGTCGAAAAGTTTTTTAAGGAAATTGGCCGGATTTTTTGCCTTTGCAGTAGAAATGGTATTCAGTTAACACACCCAATATGTATAAATAACTAATAGATATACTCGAAAAGAGCATATCGTTTCTAGGAGAAAAACATGCCAAAAATTGAAGAAGGAAGTAAAGAAAAATCACCAACATTCGACGAGCCAAAAATGCGCCCCAAAAACAAAAAAAGCCCCCGCGGCCTCCTCATCCTTATCATTGTTGTGGTTGTGATAGTCGTCGCTGGTTTTCTAATTACCAAAGTTACCGGCATCGGCCCTTCTTTTTCCGCAAGCAGTGGTGATTGGCAGGCAACTTTTTTAATTAATGGCCAGGTTTATTTTGGCCATGTAGTTAAAGAAACTAAAGATAGTGTTGTCCTGCGCGACATCTACTATCTCCGGGTAACCGAACCTCTCCAGCAAGGCGAAGAAGCAACCGAAAAATCAAACGAGCTTTCTTTAATAAAACTCGGCAACGAGCTTCATGGGCCAGAAGACGAGATGAGGATTGTCCGCAATAATATTTTGTTTATCGAGGACTTAAAGCCCGATTCCAAAGTTAGCATTGCTATCGAGGAATATATCGCAGATCAACAGGAAGATTAAAAAACTTTCTCTATCAATAACCTCATTAAACCCAATACCCAATAAGAGTCCGACTCTCGCCCCGCACTAAGCCTGAGTAAAAACGTAAATTACGAAGAATAAAGCCGACCTGCCCGCCGAAGCCTCGGCGTAGGCGGGAGGCGACTCCGTGCGCTAGATAGTATTTTGTATTAAACATTGTCGGGCTTTAGTGCGGGGTCAGCAAGAGGACTAAAAAAAACAATCATGTCCAAAAACAAAAAAAATGATTCAGAGGGCCTAAGAGAAATCTATAGCGAAAGTCCGAGAGAAGATTTAGAAGCCCTAAAAGAAGAATCAGAAGAAATATATTTTAATCCCGAGGCCGGCGATCCGCCGAAGAGGCGGGAAGAGCCGGCCTCGGTTTCTAATATTCCAAATCTCCAAAAACCTCCAAAAAAAGTTTTCAAAAAACTAGTTATACTTGTTCTCTTGCTCTCGCTTTTGGGCGTGAGTTTTTTAATTTTTAAGGCCTACCAAAATCTAAAAGATGCTCCCATCTCCGATTCAAGCCATGTTAATCTAGAAATCATAGGCCCAAAAGAGATTATCTCCGGCGAGCTATTAGAATACAAAGTTATCTTAAAAAACAAAAGCCAGCTCCAGGTAAACAATGTAGAAATCAATGCCCGCTTCCCCGCAAGCTTCGCTCCCAAGGAATTTAATCCTCTGCCAAAAAACGACCCTTCTAAAAATACAAACATAAGAAGCCAGCAATACTTTTGGCAGTTTCCTAAAATTCTTCCAGGAGCCGAAGAAGAAATTATAATCCAGGGCCAGATTTTTGGAGAACTAAGCTCCAAGCAGATTATCACAATTTCCTCCCATTACCAGCCGGAAAATTTTTCTTCGGACTTCAAAACTTCAAAAAGCTTAGAAACAGAAATTATAGATACTCTTGTATCATTAGAAATTAATGCCCCAAAAGAGATTGTCGATGGTGCCGAAGTCGAGTATCAAATTAAAATAAGCGAGTCAAAAAAAAGCTCTAGCACTAGCTCCCCGGAAGGCCTTAAAGTTTTTATCGAATATCCTTCCGATTTTACCCTAAAAGATGTTTCCCCAAAACCAAACCAGGAAGAAGAGCAGAATTTTTGGTTAATCGATAGCTTGGAAGCCGAAAAAATTATCACCATCACCGGCAGCTTAGCCGGCCAGTCCGGCGAATACAAAGAGCTTCTTGTCCAAGTTGGCTATTATATAAACGATGAATTCCAAATCCAGGCCGGCGAATCTTTCATCACCATAATAATTAAACCAGAACTTTCCCTAAACTTAAAAATTAATAATCTCGCAGTGGATTCCTTTTCTTCGAACTGGACCGACGAGGTTAGCTATTCCCTAACTTTTGCCAATAACGGCGAGATAGAGCTTTCCGACATCATCTTAGGGTTAAATTTCTCTGGCGACGATATTCTTAATTGGCTAAGCGTGGATTGCCAAAGAAAAGAGGATTGCGATTTTTTACTAACCACTTCACCCGATGGTTCGATTAAAACCCTAATCTGGACCAGAGCAAAGCTTCCTAAATTAGAAACCCTAAGCCCCGGCCAGTCGGATACCATCAACCTAAGATTTAATCTTAAAGATTCCCCGCCCAATGGAGTCGGGGAAAACCCTCATGCCACTCTTAAAGCCGAGGCCGACTACAAAACCCATGGCCTTAAAGAATCCCTGAAAGTCGAATCAAACGAAGTTGCTACCAAAGTAAAAACCAAAATCACCCTTGATGCCGAAGCTAGATATTATACTGACGAATACCTAAAAATCGGCTCCGGCCCCTTGCCTCCTTTAGTCGGCGCTCCCACCAGCTTTCGGATTTTTTGGCAGCTGGGCCCTGTTTCCAACAACTTAAAAAATATTAAAGTCCAAACCACTCTGCCGGAAAACGTTTCTTGGACCGATAAAACCCAAGCCCTTGCAGGTCAACTAGAATATAATCCTTTCAACCGTCAGGTTACCTGGCTTATTCCAAACCTTAAAGCCAACGAAAGCGCCAAAAGCCGCGTTAATTTTGAAATTTCGGCCACCCCAACCATAAACCAGGTTGGCGAATATTTAACCCTTACCAAAGAAACCATTCTCGATGCCACCGATAGCTTTACTGGCGATTCAATTTCTGCCTATTCCGGCTACCTAACAAGCGAACTGGAAAACGATTTAGCCGCGCAGGGAAAGGGGCGCGTAGAATAAAAAGAAACCCTATAAAGGGCTTCTCTTTGGGGCCTCATTCCCCGGTGATCAGAGATAGGTTGCCACCTGTAATTTAGTATATCATATTATTTTTTTTTGTCAAGGTTGTTTATCCACAAACACAAAAGGCGAGTTTAATGGTGGACCCAAGGGGAATCGAACCCCTAGAGAATTGGTGGCAAACCTATCCCCGTCACCGGAACTGGGCCCAAAACCATTAAAACTCGCCAATTTAATTATATCAAAAAACTATTGCCAATTCCATCCTTTTCCGTTAAAATAAAGTCAAACGACTTTATTTTTTTGTGCCGCAGCACAATCCGCCTCTGGCGGATATTTCCTTAATAATCATTATGCAAAAAACCACTCATCCAGAAACAGAACAAGAAATCCTAAAGTTTTGGCAAGATAATAATACCTTCCAAAAAACTTTAGCCAAAAAATCTCCCAATGGCGACTATGTTTTTTATGATGGTCCGCCTTTTGCCACCGGCACCCCGCATTATGGCCACCTTGTTGCCAGCATTATGAAAGATGTTGTGCCGCGCTATTGGACCATGAAGGGCTATCATGTCGAGCGAAAATGGGGCTGGGATTGCCATGGCCTGCCAATCGAAAACATTGTCGAAAAAGAGCTCAAAACCAAAAGCAAAAAAGATATCGAAAAAATGGGCGTTGAAAAATTTAATGCTTGCTGCCGCTCCAAAGTTTTAGAATATGCAGAGGCCTGGAAAAAAACTATCACCCGTCTTGGCCGCTGGGCCGATATGTCCGCCAAAGGCGGATCCGC
>JABMQE010000078.1 GCA_013203415.1 Candidatus Falkowiibacteriota bacterium
TATAGATGCATCTATAGATGCATCTATATTATATCTATTTAGTAGTAAAAATATCCCTTTAACCCTATTTTAATACAACAAAAATAAAATATAAATATCAGCCCTTGACAAAACCCCTATTTTTAGTATATAATATCCTGATATAATAGAGATGAAGATATTCTTAATTCTCTGTTAATCAAACAGCTCTATACTATAGGTATGGCCCTACAAAAAGGCCACAATCCCTACTCGCACATTATATCTCCCGAAAGGAGCATGGTCATGAACAAGCGACTGTTCGTCCTCCTCGTCATCGCGGCCTCCCTGTTGGTTGCAGGCTGCGACAACGGCAACAACGGTACCAGTCCTCCCATCACCGATGCCCTCTACAGCATCAAGATTACAGAGGGCATCATGATGATTGATCCTGTGAGCGGCGAGGCGTCGCCTGCCACTGGCATCACTGTTGTAGCGGCAGGACCAAATGCCACTACGACAGCCGCCGTCAAAAACGGCGGATTCAAGACCGAACGCGTACTTCCGGAAGGAACCTACGAGGTCTCCTTCTTGGACAGCGCCGGCACTGTCTTCGACCTCGACTTTGGGGACGGAGACATCCGCAAGTCCTTTCCCGTCCTGGTCGGCGAAGGAGTCCCTCCGGTGACACTTGGCTTCTCTGTAGTCGCCAAACCAATCACCCCTCCGCCGCCCGACTCCACTCAGCTCGCCCAGCTCGCCATCACGTCCTTCCCTTCCGGAGCCACGATCTTTGTGGACGGTGAGGAACAGCCCTTTAAGACGGACGTCGTGATAACCGACATCCCTGCCGGTGCCCACGAATTCCGTCTGGTCTTAGACCGTCATGAGGAGGTCAAGAAGCTCTTCCTCTTCAAAGACGGAGACGCTCTCGAATGGAACGCCACATTGGTTCCCGTAAAGAGCGCCTTTGACGGGTTTATCAATGGCCGTCATTGGGCATTGGGAGGAGGTGAAGGTCCATATCACAGTGAAATTCTTATCGACATTGTTGGTGAAGATATAACCATCACCATTGTCGACAGATTCATGGACGAACAGTATTATGGAAAAATCACCGACCATCAGAAAGGTGGGATGGAATTCTACATGGGTTTTCCTGGCCAAGAGAAAACCTACACAGGAACCTTCGACCCCAGAATAAATTTCTGGTCGGGAATCATTGTCGGCCGGGAGGAGAACAACAAATGGAGAATACTCCTCCTGTAACCCTTCGAAAAAAGGAAAGCAAAAAGCCCGGATGCATTAGACCGCATTCGGGCTTTCTCTTTTCTCTTTTTTCAATATTCCAAAAACTACGGAGCTATAATTATTACCTCTCTATCATACGCAGTATAAGCAATAGGATTTTTATCACACTCACTGGCCCTATAACACCCCTTCCCGCCCCCAGAAACACATGTTCCATTACACCAAGCCCAATTATCCAACACTTGAACCTTTGGCCGAAAAGCGCAGCAACTCTTCCCAGCATAACCATATCCTGCGCAATCACCTATTCTTTCCGGCGTATCATCTCCACAATAATAAACATGCGAAAACTCAAACGACCTGTCTATACACGCATCATCACTATCTCTAAACCCAAGGAAGCAAATACCCCCGCCAGAATTAGTACATTCAACATCGTTCTGACATGGCGAGCCATCATTATTGCCTCCGGAATTATGGCAGCTCTTCCCGCAATATTGCATATGATTTTTGTAATAACTATAATCCCCGCCAACGCTTAAAACCTCGTCTGCCCCATCACCCCAATCAATCGTTATTCGTTTTAATGGCATATGGTTATCATCTGCCCAAGCATAAAAGTTAAGCCGCACTGCCAAAGAACTCTTGCTTCCCCTATTTGGTGTTACCTGAATATTCTTAACCGTCGGCGGTGATGTTTTTGTCCCGCTTAAATCACTCCTCGCATCCCAGCTATAAGTATTATCCCCTGATTTATCAACATAATGCCAATATTCCCTCTTGTTCGGCTCATCATCTGGCTCATCAAAATAATCATATTCCCAAACCCCCATTGATTTGGCAAAAATGCTCTGGATTCTGCTCTTCGCCCGATTCAAAGTATCAGGAGCGCTAACACCATTCCATGTTCCAACACAAATCCCACCAAGACAATTTTTTGCACTCTCACAAACCACCCCCTCATTCTTACCACCAACACAAGTACGTTCACCACAACCACCAGATTTCTCACAAGCATATGGCTGGCCTGCCCGCACTTGACCATTATCTGCTTCTACATACAATGGCTGATAACCCTCCTCAGCAGGAATACTATCCCAGCTCTCCGGCCCTCCATAAGGCGCAAAAGCGCTCCCATATGGCTCAACATCCACATCATAATCATAAGTTGTATAATAAAGGCCTGCATTTTCCTCCCATAATCTTTCAGTCAAAGCTGTATTCTCTGTACTATCTGCCACCTTTGCCACCACTTTGCATGGCTCTCGAAGATAAAAATATCCTTTCAAATATACTCCTCCACTATAACCACTCTCGTCCTGCGCATAAACATCATAACTACTTACTTTTCCTTCATTATCAAAATTTACCTTTACTCCTAAAGCATTATCCTTATTCTCCTCAAAAACCCAGCCAAACTTCCAATTATTCTCTCTGCCTGTTATGAAAACACTGCCAACAGCCGGCCAATCAATATGCTGGCTTTTATAAACTACCCATTTTATATACTCAATTTCATATTCATAATATTGGTCATCTGTATGAGCATTATAAAATGCATATTTATTAGCTTTCCAATTCTCCATGTCCGGGCTAAACCCATCAAAAAACTCTTCTAACACTCCGCCACCATCTGCTGTTCCTATGCCTTCTATAAAAGCAGACAGCAACGCGCACCCACAAATTCCGCCTTCATCCGCTTTCACCAGGTCCGAACAATTTTTAACTGAATGGCAGCCAGTATCCCGAGAAACCCCTATCATCCGAGTCCTGACCTCTTTTTTATACGGACTATTCCCTGCTGCTACCAAACAATAATACTTATCCTCGCCTGGATTATATCCTGCTTCTTGAAAACTATTATACATATCCGCATCCCCAACCAAATAATCAACCGGCCACCAAGTTAAACAAGCATCGCTCCTCTCGTCCCATTCCACACAATACCCCCGCCAACCCAAATACTTTTCTTTACTCTCTATCGTATCGCTGTATAAACAATGCCCTTTTATTTCCTGCCCCCGGTTTATACAATCCGAATCACTGCTGCACGACTTCTCGGAATTATCGCATTTCCCGCACTCGGCATTGCTATCCTCTATCCGCGCGGCGCAGGGCTTTATATCTGTGTCATTATAATCATAATACTTATCCTGTTTTTCTTTATAATTTACTTTTTGATAACTGCAATATTTTTTTGGCGAGGTTTCTTCTGGATAACCCCGGCAAACCTTTTTCAAAACGCATTGTTTGGTCTCATAAATACACTCCTCATAATCTTTGCATTTTTTGCTGCCGCCGCAAGAATTATTTTCCTTCGGGCTTAAATTATTAACCCCATCATCATAAGCCAATCTAAAACTGCTCGCATTATTAAAAACATCAGTCGCCACCTGCTTTAAGCTATGCAAAGGATAAGTATTAGCAATCGAATAACCGCTATATTCTTTCCCATCCCATTCAACATTCCTTGCTTGATAAAAAGATGCAGTTAACCTTTGTTCTCCTTCTGGCTCTGGCTCTGCCCAGGTTTTGCACTTGGATGGCTGTTCCGGGTCTGCCCCCCGGCACAAACCAATCTGATAGCAAACTTCCTTTACCTCCCCGCCTTTCATTTCCACAATTCCTCCGGAACGGCAAGCCAGCCAGCCCGAACACTCCCTATCGTTTTCTACTTTTAAGATATCATTAGCATTGCACATTTCTCTCCCATCTTTACATCTTGTGCCCGGCCCTATAATCGAACCATCATCGCTATAACAATCATTAGGATTACAAGCTCCGCCAACCGCCCAAGGGTTAGTATTTCTAAATTTATTTTCACCGCTAGTGCTTGCTAAAATATTCAAAATCAAATCTCCGTCTATTGTTTTTTTGCTTGTATCCACAACTCCAACACAGCCTTTTTTAATATCAATCCCATTCAAGCATTCCCCTCGTTTCATAGTATCTGCCAGATAATAATATCCTTTTTCTATATCCAAAGGATCGCTAAATTTTGTACATCCGCTAGCCCCGGCCTCGCAAACCTTGGCATATCCTCCCTGCGGCCAAGGTATAGTAGACGATCCCTCCCCATAAACCTGCGCCTCATCTTCGGTTGGCTCCAGGTCCAAAGCCGGATCATTACATTCCTTATATTTTATTTCTCCTTTATCATTATAAACATGATACCATCTTTCCTCTCTTGAATCCTGCGGTTTTACCCATTGGCAGATATTCCCTTCTGGGTCCTTAAAAACAATCTTTCCTCCATCATAGCTATGTTCCTTGCATCTATCATCTTGCGGTCCGCAAAGCGTCCCCATGCTCCCTAAAAATTCATCCGGATCTACCTTTTTAATTATCTCGCCATAAGATTCAATATCACCGTTTACTTTATATTTTGCCTTGCCCACTCTGGTGCACCCGCTGTTCCCTTGGCTGCACTTATTCTCCGGCTTTGCCACCATATATATCTGCTCGTCTTCCCCGGCCTCAAAGCTGTCAAACTCGCACTCCTGCTCATCTTTAGAAATCCCGCACCTAGAAATTCCATCTATTTCACAATCACATCCTTTTACCTCTTGGCATATCTCTTCTAATCTGCATTTTGCTTGATAAGTCCTCTTAAAAGGATTATCCGAATTTTTAGTATCAATCATTGCCTGGCAGCCGGCTGCTTCCTCTCTGCAAACAGAAGTAAATGATTTTAAGAAATGCCTCTCCCCGTTCAAATCTCGATACTCGCCGCATCCGGCCTGCGCCCCAGGATAAGGCAAATCGCAAACCTCTGGTATTTTTCCTTTCCAAGAATCTTTAACCAAGGTCTCGGTTACATACACTTGGGTTAAAACAATATTATCAATATAAAAATTACTGCCAAAAATATACAGCTTCTCATCTGCTTCGCTCTCCCCGCTCTCTCGCCCAAAATAAACCGGCCCTAATTTATAAAACCGCCAATCAGTGTTTAATAAAACTCCGTCAACACTAAATGGCAAATCCGCTCCGAAATTTGCATTTATTGTTGTCTCTACTGCCTGCGATTTTGCAAAAAAACTAATTGTATAGCTCGCATCACTGGCTAATTCTTCTCCTAATTCTTTTCTGGCTTCAGCCGCCACAAACAAAGAATGCCCGCCCACTTCACTCGCCTCTGCCTCTGGTATTCCCCCAGCCCAGCCGTCTTTAACCCCCGGCTCAAAATCATCTACATCATCTTCAAAAACCTGATAAACCACATTCCCTTGGCTTCCTTTATATTCCCTGCACCCCGAATACTGAGCCGGGCACTTAGTGCTCTTATCCGGCGCTCCTTGAAATACGCATAAATGATTGGTCTCGTCATAATCTCCGCCCCATCTCTCGCAATATAAACATTTACCCGCAGCCGCATCCCAATCCCCGTCGCAAATTCCTAGTGTCTGCATGTCTTCGGGGGCCTCGTCTATATCTGTAATTCTGTATTTATAACAATCTTCTGTGCATAAAATTGTATCCTCAAAAATTGCATAATAGGTCTTGCCTTCGCTGTCCTGAAACTCCTTGCATTCCTTATACTTTCGGCTTTCCGCATCAAAAATAGCCCCTACTGCATCTTTGTTGCATTTTGCTTGTAAATCCTCGGAAGTCAAGTCCGGCGCTCCGCTGGCCTTTGCCTTCAAAGCAAAAGTTTGCAGTTGGTATCCTTCGGTTTTATCCCCAATCCAGGTATAATATGTTTTGCAGTTACTGCCTGCATCACCTGGTTTTACACATTGCCAAAGATGGGTAAAGTATTCCTTTTTTTCTCCCATACTGCCCTCTGCCAAGTTTGTAAATCCGGTACAGCCGGTATAACCCTCGCACTTTGTGCTTAAGTTGGGCATCAAAGCCACCTTTTCCTTAGCCGATTCAAACCCGCTTTCCATCTGCCTGTAATAATCATATCCATTGCAAACCGCCGGGCAATAATCACTGTCGCTTACCACTCCTGGAATATTAATGCCAAAGTTGCTGCTGCTATAAAGCTGGCATCCAACCTCGTTTTTAGTACAACCGACCCCAAAATTTTTGCAAAGAGGATTTTTTACGCATCCTTCTTTCAAGTCCATCAATCCTCCTAAAGCAGTACATTCTGCCTTAGAAGGCACTTCGCAAACCCTTAAAGATCCATCCCAGGAAAAATCAGCATTGCTTAGGCAATTGCTCTTGAAAGTGCCTAATTGTGTTTCTGCCCAGTCCAGTTGCGGCCGGCAATAACCCTTCCAAAACCCATTCCCGCCTTTGCACGTATTTTTATCCTTATAAGCGTAAATCAATTCATTTCCGCAGGCATATTTTTCCGGCGCCTTTTTCAAATATATTTTAGTGTTGTCCTTATAATCTTGATAATTAAAAACCAACTCCCCAATATTCAAATCCTCTAATTTTCCTTCCCCCGAGCCCGAAGGGTCGATATCTTTAATTCCTATTTCTTTCACCTGTATCTCATCAAAAACCGCTGCCAAATCTTCTGTTCCTGTTTCTCCAACCCCGCCAAAAGTCAAAATCCCGTCGCTAAGTCCGTAATTCGACTTAAACACTCCATAATAATATTCATAATCATCTTCCAAATCATCTCCATAAACCCATAGATTAACTGTCCGCCCCCAATTATCAACCACAAACCCCCCGCCGGCGTAAATTTCCGTAAATCTTCCGTCATCAAAATCCGCATCATCCTTTGGCCTAAGCACAACTTTCGCTTCGTAAGGCAGCTCGGTGCTGTATTTTTTTATCTTTGCTGATAACAAATAATAAGCATTCGGCTTCAAATTTATAACCTGCCAAACCTTATTATAAATCCCATTACTAACATCATTTATATAAGCAACCCCTGCCCCGCCATCAACAAGTTCTTTAATTCCGCCTCCTTCACTGGCCCATATTTCCGTCTCTGCCCAAGGACCCTTCTTATTTACCATCCAGCCGTCTATGCTCTCTTCGTTTCCATCATAATCCCTTGAAAAACTGCCATTGCGCACCAAATTTACTCCCTCGCCCAAAATCATAAATTCACTGCATCCCTCATCCGCAGTCGAGCAGGTTTTGGCGTTTTTGTTTAGATAAACTCTTTGGTCTATACTTGGCGTATCTGTTTTATCATATTTTGTCCCATCCCAAAAACAAGTCCACTTATCCCTAACTGTCTCGTAATCCAGGCAATACCAACTACAGCCGGAAGACCCATCCCCGCAGGAACTGGTGTCTAAAGTATCTTCAAGATAAGCTACGCTCTTGCCGGTCTCGATATCCCTAAAAACTTCGCAAGAATCATACTTAGCTTCGCAGGCCGTGGCTTGAAACCGCCAGACATTTTTCTCCTCAACACAATAATCATAATAACCCAAACACTCGCCCGCGCTGTCTTCTACAATACAGCTCCTTGTATCAGCGCAAACCTCTGCCCGCCTGTTCCCGTATTCTTCATTCCGACCGTAAACCATGGCAAAACATTTTTGTGGTGGCGCTTTAAGCACCCAATCCGGATCAATTAAATGATAAAAAGGATTTTGTCCCTCAATCTCTAAAGCATCTGCCGAATATTTGCATCCTTCTTCTGTAAAACAATCAACAATATTCCCTAAACTAAATTCATAGCCTAATCCCTCGTCTGCTGCTGCTGTTTCACTCACCCCAATCGCCCGCTCTACTGCTAATTCCCATCCCAAAGGCACAATCCTTGCCTGCCTTAATTTTTTAATATTATGCAAAGCATAACCTGTCTCTTGGTCCAAAATATACGCTTCTGGATTATTATAATCTCCATACCCAAAATCCATACTCCCATGCAAAAGCCCTTCTTCTATCGCTTCCTGCACTGTCATCTTTTGCCGGACCGCATCTGCAAAATCATTATCCAAAACGCAGTTATCAACACTCGCATATTTCGGATCAGTCGGACAAACTAAAAACCGGCTTAAAGTATCATAAGACGACTCTCTGGAAATTTTTGGTTTTTTAAGATAAGAATAAGTCCTCTCAAAACTCGCCCGGTTGCTTATTCCTGCCACCCCGCTTAATAACTCTCCAACCAGCGGCTTGCCTCCGGTATAACCCTGCTTAAACAATTTTTCCATAAACTTATTTGCCAAAGTCCCAAAAAAAATGCTCTCCGCATCCGCAAAAATATCGCCCGTAAATTCCATTACCGTATCCTTAGCTCCTTTTCTTGTATCTTCTTCTTCTCCTTCTGTTGATTTTTCCGGCGCTTTCTTTTCCCCGGAAATTAAAAAACTAATCGGCTTAAACTGCTCTCCTTCTTTTCTTTCTTCCAATTTCGCTTTTTCTGTCTCAAACCGATATCTCTCTATATCTGTTTTAATCGATAAATAAGTCCCGATATCACTCTTCTCCGCCCGCCAGATATTGCTAAAATCCGTTAAAAAACTTCCTTTTTCAATCGCCTCTCCCCAGTTTTCCCGCATCTGATACCAGTTACAATCCGGCTCCCGCACTTCTGGCACGGAAAAAGGGTCTAAACCAATCGTTAAAGCCAAAGATGTTTTTAGGTCTGGCGGCCGACAAATAGATTTCATATATCTTGGGTCTGTACTCCCCAGCCCTGTTTTTATGTCCCATGATTCATCCCATTTTTTTTCGCAAGGCCCATAATAATCTTTGCCAACTAAACACTCGCGGGCGGCATCTGTGATTCTTGTTTCCGTGGCAGCAGGAATATACATCTCTGCTCCAGTTTCAGTAACATCAACTTCTTCTGTCGCCTTGGCGCAGTCAGCTTTATCTTCGCAAGGAATATTAGGATCCCGCTCGCAAACTCCCAAATCACTGCTTATCTGTTTGCCGGAATTCCCAACACAATCACTATCAACAAAACATGTCATCTCTGGTTTTATTAAACACGTCCCCTGCGTCGGCCTCATTAGTGTCTCGCTCACCATCCCTTGGATAAAATCCCCTGCCGCCGCACCGCCTAATTCCTCGAGCCAAGTGCCAACCGGCCTCTTAAAAAACATCGCATCCTGACCCTTGCCTCCGCTCGCTACAAACCTTGCCGATTCATAAGCCAGTTTATCCACCACCATCTTAGCGCTCCTCTTAAAAGCCACTGCCGCCGCATGCTTAAGCGCAGATTCTGCATAAGCCCGGACTTTTTCCCATACCTTAACCAAAGAACTAACAATATTAAAAGGATCATCAAAATCAAATGCCTTGGCCTCTTTTGGCATCACTAAAACTGTCTGAAATATCAAAAACACTGCTATTAATCCTAGCAAAATCTTCTTCTTTTTGCTTTGTCCAAAAAAATGCATGGGTTCTAATTATTCATTGGAAATCTCTGCCACCGCCTCATTATACATTTGCCTAAGCGTTTCATCATCGATTCTTCCTAAAACTTCTTCGTCTATTCCTGCCTCAATTAAATATTGCCTAATTTCGTTTATATCCAAATCCTCCGAACCAGCCCCATCTCCAGCAGTCCCGTTATTACTAAGAGGATTCTCTCCTGTCTCATGGACTGTCTCATTATAAAGTTCTAATAAAGTCGCATCATCCATCGCCTCCACCATTTCCTTGTCCATTCCCCCTTCTATCAGCATCTGCCTTAGCTCATCCAAATCAACATCTAGAGCATCCTGGCCATCTCCAGTATTAGCACCGCCCCCATAACAATCAACCCCAACCGCGCACAAAGGATCTTCGCCGGAAACCACCTCTTCCCTATCTGTATATCCGTCCGAATCTGTATCCTCCAAATAAATTGATGTCCCGTGAACATACGTCTCATCATAATCGCTTAAACCATCCTTATCCGTATCCGTATTTCTCATTGTTAACGCTTCGTCAAAATTATCTATTGTCGCCCGGCTATCATCATCCCCATATCCCTCAAACGGCAATCCGATTAAATTCCTAATCCGCATTATCCCTAAAACCAATATCACTGCTCCAAATATCAAAACTCCGGCAATCGCCATTGCCTTCTTAAAATTTTGCTTTCGGCCCGGATCAACCTCTTCTTCCCTTTCTTGATTTTGGGGAAACCCTCTTCTTTCATCTTCTAAAAAATTCTTAATTTCTGCGCCTCTTTCACCCTTGTTTCTGGTAAAATCCAAACCACCAGAAGATGTCGATTCTTCTATCTCTTTTTGCTCTTCCATCTATCTAGTTTATATCATTTATTTAGTTATGCCTTACCTATATTATACCCCATATTTGGCTTACTTCCAAACCAACATGTTAATAACTTATCTAATATAAAAAGACCGACTAATATTACCCTAAAATCGGTCTTTTCGTTTTCGCTTGAACATGGTCATCCTCCCCGTTTGTGTTAAGCTGCGGCTGCCTCCCCAACCACGCTACCTAACCAGAACGACCCGTTCTATTATGTCTTTTCCCTCCTTTGTGTAAAGAACAACTATATAAACTCCGCTCGAAAGCTCCCTGCCATTATTATCCCTGCCATCCCAAATTGCTATTACCTCGCCTTGCCCAAAGTAGCCATCCGTAAGAACAGCCGCTTCCTGGCCCAAAAGATTAAAGATTCTTATAGACAAATCTTGGTCTTTTAGATTAGGGAAAGATATCGTAACTTGAGAGTTGAAAGGATTCGGATAAACGCGTGCTCCGGAAAAATCAACCGCCTTAGCCAAAGCAAACAGCTCCTGCCTGCGAGCCAAATCTCCCGGCTGATGTACAAAATTAACTTCCAGAACCCTGATTCTGCCTTCCATCCGGGCAAAATTCAAAGCCAAAACCGCTTGCTTGTCGCTTCTTTTGGCTTTGAAAGCATGCGAATACACTCCCCTGCCATCTTTAAGCAAAATCGGCGAATATACCTGATAGTCGCTATAGGGCTTATCTTGATAATTCACAACAAACACTATAGCATGGCTGTCTCGCCTGCTGGAAAGTGTAACCTCCAAAACAACAACAATCACATACTCTTCTCCTTTCTTTAACGAAACAGTCCTTTTCAAGGCCAGCAAATAATCATTAGCCTCAAACATTTTGTTTGTTACTGTCACCTGCGGACGAGTAATGCTAACCGCAGACAAAGACTCAAACCAGATTTTCCCAAGACTTTCATAATAGTTCCCTATTGTCCAGGGTCCTCTAGTTTCAGTAACAGGATGTGATTTGATTGGTGGCGGATTATCCACCAACGGCGGGTCCACATACTGGGCTGGATAATAAGGCGGCCCCCAGGGCGAATTGATTTGCACTGGCTCTGCCTTATCAGTCGAAGTTGTGGTTTCCGCCACCTCTTGCTCTCCAGCTTGGTCGCTGCTCGTTCCGCCATCGCTTGGCTCTGGCTGGGGCGTTACCACAACCACCGCCCCTTCCTGTTGGAAAACAACCGAGCTAACCGTAATCGTCCCCACAACATCGCCCAGATGAATCCCAAACCGCGCCTCGGCATCAGTATGAGTCGCCTGGAAAGAAAAAATATAAGTCATCTTTCCCTGCCTCAACTGAATCTCATGCCAGCACCCATAACTATTATACGGCTTGGTATGCTTTAAAACCTGAACTACTGCCGTCCGATTGGAGCCGGTAACATCCGCGTCAATCGTCAACGAAATCCGATAACGCGCACCAGCCACAATACTTACCAGCCGCCAAGGTTGAGCCACCCACCTATCTCTGGTAATCGTGTTAACCACAGTAATATCAGGCTGCGCTACGGAATTACTGCTCCCAATACTAACCCCGGACTTATTCTCATTGTTCTGAACCTGCCAAATTCCAGATTCAGGCTCTGGGGTTGGTTCTGGGGTTGGTTCTGGAGAAGGCGTACTGCCCGACGAGCTGGAACCAGACGAAGAACCAGAGCTAGATTCCGACGAAGGACCATTATCCACTGCTGTCGCCACAATAACACCTCCGCCTTTGCCATCAATATTATCCGGCAAAGCTGCTACAGACGACGCTGAAAAAGCATAAACCCTTCCGATTTTATACATACTGCCAACCAGATAATAGTCCAACACGCTCTTATCCGGATAAATCAGGTCATTGGCAGTAAAGCCCAAATCCTTCATCACTGTTCCGTCCTCAAGCGGATGCCATTTGCCGGTATTAAAGGCAAAAACAGCTGAACCCTTCCAGCTTTCCCCAGCTCGTGAATAACCGCTCGGGTACTTCGCCACCACCCGGCTTACAATAAAGTCACCCACATCAAGCCCATACGACATCCGACCATCCACCCCATCCATCTGCGCCCTTGTTAGAGGCGTCGATGACTTATCCTTCGGCCAACCCAACCTTGCCAAACATGCCCTCCAGGCCTCTCCTCTTATCAAAGGATGCCAGCCCGAGTCCCCAACCACAAACAACGCGTTCTTGGCAAACCCAGAGTTGTATGCCTTGGACCTGCCATCACTATCCACGCACCGCGCAATCAGGGGACGAGTGGTGGGAATCGGCTGGTTCTGCCGTTTCTCTTCCTTTGACCTCACACTCACCCAGCCAGAGACAATCAAGTTGTCTTCGTCCTCAAATTGATACCCGCCGTTTTCGTCTACAGTAAATGAAGTCGTCCCGAACGGAGTATCAGCCGGCTTCATATTCTGCTCAAAGACTCCGGCTGTTCCAGTACCCGTGCCATTAGCTTTCCAAACAACCTCCACGTCCTTAAGAATGCGAACATGACCCCAGGTTGTTCCATGATAAACCAGCAAATCTCCGTCTTCTGGCGAATGTTTATCACCGTTTTCGTAGTGATAGACCTCACCGCCTGTGAAAGTCACATCATGCCATCCGGTTTTTTCATCATAATACCTCTTAGTAAAGATGTTCATAGCCTTCTTAACTACACCGATTTCAATGCCATAGTTATTGCTAAAATGACGCTTCGCAAGATCTACGCATTGATAATAATAGTAACCTATTCCAGTTCCGGTCCAATCACCATTGGAATAGGCTGTCACTCCGTTATACGTACCAATCTCACAGCCGTAATCATCAGACACTACATACTTTATACACTTGTTGTCCTTATCCTTTTCAATACAAATGCCGGCACAATACAATCCGCCTTGTTCGTCGTAATCTACCAATTTCACTTCCCATGTCTTTGCACTCAAGTCCCCTGGGACGAATGCCAAAAGCAACAAAACACTCAAACTCACGAACATTGTCTTTCGCATCTTCTTTCCCCTCGTTGAAAGGCAGACCTTCGATGAACTCGACTGTAAAAACAAACAACTTCAAACTACTAGGACAGGCCATCATTGGTTCATACTGTTTCCTCCTTTGTTAGATTGTAATGAGCAAACTAAAACCAAAAACATATACTATTCTTTATCGAATTTAAAAGTTTCTAGCATTTTGAGAAATTCTTTGTATTCACGACGAGTAACCTCATCGTCCCTCTCGCCATCAGAGAAATATATATCAAATATTTTTCCACTGAAAGAAAAATGAATCATAAAAACTGTCCCTGCTCTGTACTCTACCAAATCAAAGCCATAATCATTTGTTATTGCCTTTACACCTCCGAGACATATAACTTTTTCTTCTCTTGGCCTATAATAATCTTTCTCCGCAAACCACTCTTGAATATCTAGTTCATTGAGATTATCTCCTGTTTCGCTAATCCTTATCCCACTTATAGTATTAAAATGAATATAATCAGTATTTCCATAAATTCTGGTTAAATTATCTGACTCAGTATTATCATAAGCCCACACACTAGGATACGTTAACTCAAACCCATATTTCTCACTTCTAAAAGTAAACCAATCACTTGTATCAATCTCCCCGTCTTTAAGAAAAATCGTCTGCTCATTTTCTGCGCAAGTGGTCTTGGTTATTGGATTTTCTATGTTCGTGGGCTCTTGGTTAACAGGCTCCTGCTCATCATCGTCTGGTAAAGTATTCGTACACCCCAAAACCCCCACCACCAAAACAGCCAGCATTAATATGATTATTAAATTTTTAAGTCCAAACTTTGTCATAAAATATATTGTTAGAATTTATTATACTTTCACCTTAATCTTAATATAAAAAAAGGTCAAAAAATAACATATCACTATCCACCCCGTCCATCTGCGCCCTTGTCAAAGGCGTCGATGCCTTATCCGCCGGCCAACCCAACCGAGCCAAACAAGCCCTCCAGGCCTCTCCTCTTATCAAGGGATGCCAGCCCGAATCCCCAACAACAAACAGCGCGTTCTTGGCAAACCCAGAGCTGTATGCCTTGGACCTGCCGTCACCATCCACGCACCGCGCAATCAACGGACGAGTAGTGGAGGGAAGCGAAACAACCAACTCACCTAAACGGTAAAAATGAACTTTTAATACACCGCTCTTTACGTCCTCGTTATTCCATGGTCTATATTGATCATGAACACGAGGCGTCCTGTCCCACAAATAATTCGAATCAACTACCCACAAAGAACCATTCGAATTACGTTCTAGGACAATGAAAGTATGCATTCCTGCAATATACCCCTTGCTACCATTGGCCTGATTAATCTGGCCAACATCACCACGAACAACATTTGCTAATGCAGCCTCATAACCCACCTCCTCATAACAATCTGTGTATCCCGAACCCAAGCTTATGCCAAGTGGGGCCAATACTACAACTTGTACCCACCACTTACAGTAACCACTCAAATCATTTTCTGACACAGGATAATAGCGGTTACCATAACCAGTCCTGCTGTCCGTCCATGTTGTTATGGAAGAAAGAGCTTGATCAGCAATTTCATCATTGCTGACCGAAAACGCATCCCCTACAAACGATGGAACGAAAGACAACACCAACAAACAAACAATACGCTTCATCTTGACCTCCGCCTTTTATAGATCACACCTATACACTGCGCGAAAACTCAAAATTTCAAAGAACAATTTCACCTCCTTTCTTTTCGTCTCTTAATTTGTGAGTTGGAAGGATTGTAAAATCCTATCAAATTCTATTTCATAATTTCTCTCTATTGCTATATTATGTTTCGTCTTGGATTCCTCTGTTGCTTTAAAAACTTCCGAATATAAAAAAGTGATAATCTCGTCATTATGCGGTATCGAAACAAATTTAAATCTTTCTCTTGGCCTTCCCAAAAGATCCTCCCCTTCGCCACCTTTTATTTCACTTTCATAACTAACATATGCAAATTCACCTACAGTTCCTACCTTTGTGTTAGTATAAGCATCCAGATTCAAATCAGTATCTTTATCCCCGACTCCAATAATAATTCTCACACCTTTTGGCCAAGAACAATAATCCTCGTCATCTTCCGAAATTAACACTAAAGCAAATTTCTGATGCGGACACTCGCTAATATAAAAATACTCTGGATATTCAAAACCAAACCCATACTCCTTATTTAAGTATGTCTCCCAGCTTGCCTCATCGACAGACGTGTAACCAGTATATGTGTCCTCTAAAGATGTTGTCGTTGGAGTTTCTGTGTCATCCGGCTCTTGGTCAACTAGATCACCCCCATTATCCACAATCGGCTCATCTCCATTACCCGGCTCTAGATCACCATTATCCGTTTTCACACACCCCAAAACCGCCACAGTCAAACCAGCGAGCATAGCTACGATTATTAAATTTTTTAGTCTAAATTTTGTCATAAATATATTATTAAAAGTTATCCGGATGAGCGCATTTGTAGTGCGCTTTTCGCATACAAAAAACCTCATTTCAAGAGCGCAAACCACCACCTCTCTACCTCCTTTGCCGAGGTTTTAAAGGGCTTATGCTCAAAAATGAGGCTACTTCACTTAATATTATTAAATCCCCCTTTCGTCGCAAAGTAACTATATCACTCCTAAAAAATTTGTCAGAGCTCACGTGAACGTTCATAAATAATTATTTCTTATTTCACCCCCATCAAATTCCTCTCATCATTAGTCCCATAATCCTCATAAATCGCATAAATCGGCGCGCTTGCCTCTACCCTTGTTTGCCCCCAAAAATAA
>JABMQE010000079.1 GCA_013203415.1 Candidatus Falkowiibacteriota bacterium
GCCCGCTTTATTACCAAGGTCTTAAAAGACCAGGGTTATATTAATTTTGACGAACCCTTCAAAAAACTCAATCACCAAGGAATGATTTTAGCCGAAGATGGTTCTAAAATGTCAAAATCAAAAGGCAATGTTGTTATCCCAGAAGATTATATAAAAAAATACGGCGCTGATGTTTTCCGCGCCTATGTTCTTTTCTTAGCTCCTTTTGAAGACGGTGGTGCTTGGAATGATAAAGGGATTATGGGAGTGAAAAGATTCATAGACAAGGTTTGGGAACTTCAACAAAAAATCAAGAAAACAAAAAATCAAGAAAACAAAACCGACAAAAATCTCGAACGAATAATCCACCAAACAATAAAAAAAGTCACCGAGGATATAGAGAACTTCCACTTCAACACCGCTATATCAGCCCTCATGATTTTGGTTAACGAACTCACTCGTCAAAAACAATTATCAATTATCAATTATCAATTATCAATTATTCTTCTCTCACCATTTGCGCCTCATCTGGCTGAAGAACTGTGGGAAGCTCTAGGAAACAAGAAGTCCATTTTCAACGAAAAATGGCCAAAATATAATCCCAAGCTCATCAAAGAAGACGAAATAGAACTTGTTATCCAAATAAACGGCAAAGTCCGCGATAAAGTTCGCGTCTCCGCCAACATCACCGAACCAGTTGCCAAGAAAAAAGCCCTCGAGTCAGAAAAAATAAAAAAATGGGTTAAAGGCACACCAAAAAAAGTTATTTTCATAAAAGGTAAGTTGATAAATATTGTCACCTAAAGCCTTATGCAAATTCAAAAAATAAATCCAAAAAACTTTAAAGCTTTAGAGCTAGACACCGCCGTCAAGATTTTAAAATCTGGCGGCGTTATTGTCTATCCAACCGAAACCGCCTATGCCTTAGGTGCTGATTTCCAATCCAAAAAAGCTACGGATAAAATCTATAAAATAAAACACCGCCGCGCAAATTTTTTACTGCCCGCAATAGTTGCTAATATATCAATGGCAAAAAAAATTGTTCACTTTAGTAAAAAAGCCCAAGACCTGGCCGACCGTTTCTGGCCCGGACCTGCCACTTTGGTTTTAGAAGTTAAACCAAAAATGTATGAATACACCAAAAAACCAGGCAACGAATTTTTAAGGCCCTATCGCAATCTCGCTCTTCGCGTTTCCAGCAACAAAATTGCCCAAAACCTTTCCAAAAAATTTGGCTGCGCCATTATTTCCACATCTGCCAACATTCATGGCAAAGATGCTTGCTATAGTGTTGAGGATGTCCTCGAACAACTGGGAGATAATAAAGTAAAACCAGATTTAATTTTAGATGCCGGCCCCCTGCCAAAAGTAAAACCATCAGCCATCATCAAAGTCACCGGTGAAAAAGTAGAAATCCTACGGCCTGGACCGGTGAAGTTGAAATATCAATAATAGCTGTTGGTAGGTGATGGTATCACCTACCATAAGAGATGTTGCCTCCCCCGCATCCTTCATTGTGCGGGATACCATCCCGCACCAACTATAGCGTATCGCTTGTCTGCCAGCGAGTCAGAGGGCACGACTACCAACTATCATGAACCTCACCAACCCAGAAACAATTAAAAATCTCTGTCGTAAATTTGGAATAAGGCCATCCCACAAGAATGGCCAAAATTTTTTAATAGACAAAAATGTTTTAGATAAACTTATCAAGTCAGCTAACCTTAAACCAACCGACACCGTACTCGAAGTCGGCCCCGGCTTTGGCGTCATCACCCAAGAATTAGTTAAACATGCAAAAAAAGTTGTCGCTGTAGAATTAGATAAGGTCCTATCTCATTATTTAACTCAGTATTTCCAGCCAAAGGCTGGTCAGCCTCGGGCTGAAAATACTGACAACCTCGAAATTATTAATAAAGACATCTTAAAGCTCGATCCCTCATCCCTCACCTGTCCCGAGCAGAGTCGAGGGATGCCTCACCTGTCCCGAGCAGAGTCGAGGGATGCCTCACCTGTCCCGAGCAGAGTCGAGGGATGCCTCAAGGTAGTCTCCAACCTTCCATATCATTTAACATCTCGTTTCCTACGCAACATCCTCTCATCCTCGACAAAGCCAACCGACATGACCCTTATTATTCAAAAAGAAGTTGCCGAAAGAATCTGCGCTAAACCCGGAGGGGATATGAGCTTGCTCTCCATTTCCGTGCAATTCTACGGTCAGCCTAAAATCATCGAAATAATAAAACCAGAAAGTTTTTGGCCATCGCCCGAAGTGGAGTCTGCTATCATTAAAATAGACAACATCAAACCTCGCAAAAACATAGACGAAAAAAGATTTTTCCAGCTTGCTCGTATCGGCTTTTCTTCCCGTAGAAAAATGTTAAAAAACAACCTCGCTGTTGGCCTTGAAATAGGGGATAGCCAAGTCGAAAAAATCCTCAAATCCCAAGGTCTTAATATCAAAGTCCGAGCCCAGGATTTAAGCATTGAAAATTGGATAGAACTTAGCAAAATACTGGTTTAGAAATTGGGCATTAGTCATTAGATTTTTATTAGAAATTAGTAACTAGAAATTAGAAATTTAATCACGCACCAAAATTGATTTTGGTGCGTGATTTTTATACACACCCCCCTTTGGAAACCAAGGATTTTTATGGTATAATTTAATTAAGAAATGATAAAACAAAAACTAATTAAAAGAGGCAAAATCAAGGCCCCAATCTTTTGGGTTAAATTGTGGTTTATGAAACTAAAATCCAAAAAGAAAAAAATCTATATTATCTCTTCTTTCCTTGTTATCACACTGGCTGTCTTGTTGCTGCCGCGCCCTGCTTCTGCCGCTGCGGATTGGCTTATTTATGGCATCCTTGGCCCGATTTTTATGTGGATAATAGATTTCTTAGGCGGCCTTCTAATTGCTTTAATCCAAATCCTTATCGGCGTTGCCCAATACAACGACTTTCTTGATTCTCCTGCTGTTACCAAGGGCTGGATGGTCTTACGCGATATCGGCAATATGTTTTTTATTCTGGTTCTTTTAGTTATTGCTTTTGCCACTGTTCTTGGCAGCGAAAAGTACAACTACAAAAAATATCTTTTCCCTATGATTTACATGGCGGTTTTGATAAATTTTTCAAAAATGATTGCCGGCTTTTTTATCGATATCTCCCAGGTGATAATGCTCCAGTTTGTTAATGGCTTTAAGTATGCTGCCGCCGGCAATCTTATCAGCTCTTTTGGCCTAAAAGATCTTTTGGCTATAAGAGAGCTTGATAAAGCTGCTGCCGCTGATATGAGTTCCGAAGTTTTAGTTTCTTTAATGCTTGCCCTAGCCATGCTTATTGTTGCTGTTGTTGTTGTCGGGGTTATTGTTGTTGTTTTTTTATTAAGGATTATTGCCCTTTGGATTTTAGTTATTCTCTCGCCCATCGCTTATGTTGCCCATGCCACTCCGGGCGGCGAATCCTATTCTGGCATGTGGTGGAGCACCTTTAGCAAATATCTTATTGCCGGCCCAGCCCTGGCTTTTTTTCTCTGGATGTCTATGGCTGTCATGGCCATTAATCCTGCCAACCTAACTAAAACCACAAACATCAAGCCCACCTCGGGTATAGAAGATGTTGGCGCTGGCAGCGGCACGATCGCTTCCGGCGTTTCTGTCGGCATCGCAAAAGTTGGCAGTTCCGAACATATTCTAAGCTTTGCTATTTCTATCGGTCTTTTAATCGGCGCTCTTATGGCCACCCAAAAGCTCGGCGTAGCCGGCTCTAACATCGCCATGGCTGCCAAGGGTAAATTAGAAACCGCTGGCAAGCGCTTTGCCAAAGTCGGCCTTGGCATTGGTGCGGTTGCCGGCACTCCTTTTGGCTTGGCCGCCCTTGGTTTGGCTGGCGCCAAAGTTGCTGGCAAAGGCGCCCAGGCCGCTGTTAAACCCGGCATCCCTGCCTTGGGCCGAAAAATGGACCAAGGCCTAATGGGGCTCCAAAGAAAAGTTTTTAAATCCGAAAAACCAATAAGCTTCCGCCCTTCTGTCTGGAAAAAGGCCTGGGAAGCCCGCTCTGCCAAAAAAGAAAAAGAAAGATACTCTGTTGCCTCTGGCAAGGCCCAAGATGTTTTCGAAAATGTTTTGAGCTTAGGCAAAGGCCAATCCCGTGAAGCCGACCGCGGCATCAGAAGCGAAGAAGCCGAAAGAGAAAAAGAAATTCTTTCTTCCGATGCCGACGAGCTGGTTAAGGATTTTGATAAGGCAGTTGGTTCTAAAAACCGGCGCGATGCTGTTGCTATTGCCCGCAAACTTTTCCGCCAAAACGACGGCAACGAAATCTTGGCAAAAATGGGCTACGAAACCGGGCTTGATGGCGTTCAAAATTTTATAGACGAAAAGTTTAAGCCGCTCCTAGGCGAGCAGGGCGCTTATCGTGTTGGCACCGACCTTTCCTATCTTTCCGAGGCCGGCGGCTGGTATAACTTAGCCAGAACTTACCGCTATAATGATGAAACTGGCAAGTTTATGAAAAATGACGAAGAAGGCCAGGCCAAAGCTGTTGCCCAGGAATCAAACAAAATGGATCCCCAGATGCGGGCCAGAAACTTTGGCCGCGGCACTTATGTTAGAGAAGCCGACTTTGCAGTTGAAGGCGAGGATAGGCCTGCACGTTTCGATACCGGCCTTTCAGAATCTGGCGAAGGTTTAATTAGAGCTGATTCTGGTGCTCAGCTTAACAGGGTCCAGCCCAAAACCAAAGCCACTTGGATGAATCATCTAGACGAAGTAAAAGAACTAAATGGGTCGATGTATAAGTTCTTAATAGAAGATGCTGTTAAATTAGGCGAAAAAGATTTTGAGTCTTTCATGGATTTGGCCAGCCCTCGTTTGGTTAATCTAACCCAAGAGCAACAGGCCATGTACGACGAAGGTGATATGGAGGGACTAGATGCCAGCGGCTTAACCAAAAACAACATGAAAAAACTCACCTACCAAGACATTGTCCGGCTTAACAATGAAAAAGCCGACTTTACCGAAGAAGACGAACTAACCGCTTCTGATAGCGGTTTCCAGGAAACCAGAGGCCAGGCCTTAACTTCTGTTAGTAATTTAGATAAAGGAACCGGCAGTTTTGGGGATGCCCTAAGTTCTACTGAAACAGCCCTAACCGATTTAACCGCTAAAATAGAAGAAATCGCCCAGGGACCAAATGCCAGTCAGAGCCAAAAAGACAATGCCAGCCAAGAGGTAGCCAGAATCCAAAAAGATTTAATCGCTAAAATTAATACTGCCAGAACCGGCGGCGCTGGATTTGATAAAAAAGAAAATCAGAAAGAATTAATCAAGGAAATTACCGAAGAGCTAAACAAATATAGAATGAGCACCAAAACCATTGCTAAGGCAGGGGAGTCAAAAAAGCCAGAAGAAACAGATGAAGAAAGAGAAAACCGAGAAAGGATGCAGCAAGAAATGGATGACGATTAAATTAAATAAAAAAGATATATGCCAA
>JABMQE010000080.1 GCA_013203415.1 Candidatus Falkowiibacteriota bacterium
ATCTAGCCCGCATATTGTGGGTGATTGGTTATTGAACTATCAATACCCCCCCCTTCATCCCCCCCCTAACAAAGGAGGGGGTAATTTGAGTAGAGACCCGAGGTTGATTTTGTATAAATTAGCAAGATCGAAACATCTTTGGGAGCGAAGAATTGCTATTTTGGCGACGTTTGCGTTTATTCGGACGGGTGATTTTGAGGATGCATTGAAAATTTCGGAAATTTTATTAAATGATGAGCATGATTTGATTCATAAAGCGACGGGATGGATGTTGCGCGAGGTTGGGAAAAAGAATTTAAGGGTTTTAGAAAAATTTTTGAATAAATACCATAAAAAAATGCCACGGACCATGCTCCGATATGCGATTGAGAGGATGAGTGAAGGGAAGAGGAAGTTTTATATGAAGAAATAAGATACAATATATAATTATAACCTCTGAAGGCGGGATTCGCGAATCCCGCCTTCAGAAAATGAAATGAAATTACATCGTAATTCACAAAAAAGATTTATTGAGGACATCGAAACATATTTTATAACAACGACAACCAAAAGACGATTTCCGTTTTTTAAGGAAGAAATTTTTTGTGAATTGTTTATTGATAATTTAAGATTATGTAAGGAGATGAAGAAATTTACATTATATGGATTTTCAATTCTTTACGACTATGTGCATTTGTTGATTGAGCCAGGAGAGGAATTTAACATTTCTAGGATTATGCAATTTTTAAAGCGTCATTTTTCCAGAGATATGAATTGCCTCTTGACTAACGAAGGCGGGCTTCGCGAATCCCGCCTTCAGGGTGGTGGGTATAAGGTATTTTCAGAGATTGTCCAAAATCATGATAATAAGTTAAAAAATTTAAAAAACAAATTTTTAAAAAAATATTCATCTGCTAATAATCCTTCCCCTAAATTTATGTGGCAGGAATCTTTTTACGACCATGTTATTCGAGGTAACCAAGATTTTTCAAATCATCGAGAATATATTTTTAATAATTGCTGTAAACACAGGATTTGGGGAAACCCAGAGGCATACAGATGGTCGGATGCGAATCCAGAATGGCATGGAGTGGTTGATGTTGCTTGGGAATGAGTGGTATAATGATAGGGGCCCCGTCGGGGCCCCGACGGGGCCCCTATTTAATTTTAATAAATAATTATGAAAATTAAGAGCACAGTAAAATTAGGAAAAAATTCTAAGTACAGTTATGATGTCTGCGTGCCTTTGAGAATTGTTAGGGCTTTGAAATTGAGAGAGAAACAAAAATTGGTAATTACCGGTGATACGCGGACAGGAAAAATTACGATTGAGGATTGGACAAAGCCGAAAAAGGCGAGGCAAGGAGCTACGAAGAAAAAGAAATAATCACTAAAAAAAGGGGGGTGCTTTCACCCTCTCTTTTTATTAAGAATGAATCCACAGATAAGGGGTAGCCAAAAAAATAGGTATCTGCTAAGATGACACAACGTAAGTATTTTATTATGTTAGGGGGGATTCTTAATTTTAATAATGAATCCATGAAGAAAAAAATTATTTTAGCGAGCTTTATTTTGCTGGCTCTTTTAATTTCCGGATGCAGTTTAACAAAAGACAAATACGGATCGGAGGAGGACTGCGACGCGGCCTGTGTAGACCAAGAATATGTTGAGGGGACATGCTTAGGAGAAGGTGAAGCAGGCGAAGGAATGGAAGAAGCAGGAAACTGCCTTTTTCGGCAATCGGACGAATGCTCGAAACCAAGCGAATGCAAATGTTATTGCTCGGATAGAGATGCGGCGGATGGAGTGACCACGATTTTGAAGGATATAGAGAAAGAGACAGGAATAGATTTTTCGAGTGTTGAAGATGCAACTGCCACCTGGCAAGTACCCAAGGGCGGGGAAGAAACTGGTGACGCCACAGTAGAGCAAATTTCACTTTTAGGCAAAGGATTTGGAGCCGAAAAAATCCCCCAGACCCAATATATGGCGATTGAGCTTTTCTTGGAAAACCAAGGGTTTGAAGTTGACGCCTATAATGTAGCGGCTGGCACGGTTTCTGGCATGGCCGGCTATAAAAAAGATACGATGGTTTGTGTGGTAACAGGAGGGGTAACAGGTTATAAGGAGGCAGGAGACCAATGGGTGCCGGAAGACACAAGCAAATATGATATTGAAGTTAATTGCGCTATTGGAAGCGAGGATACGCTTAATCCAATTCTATCAAAAGAAGATGCGATAAAAAAACTTTTGGCTGATAAGAACGGGAAGAAAACAAGCGAGGTGACAGTTACAATAGAAAAAGAAACAGAAAATCATGTGCGAGGCGGAGTTGAATTTGAGCCTTCCGAATCAGAGGATAGCAAAACCTTTTTAGCAGTAAACAGTAATAATGAATGGATGCTGGCTTTTGACGGGAACGGAGCTATTTCCTGCGAACAGATGAGCTTGTATGATTTTCCAGAAGAGATGACAGAGGACTGCGAAAATACCCAGACGATTGGAGTAAAAGAGGACGAGGAATTTACAATTACCTTGCAGGCGAATGCAACAACCGGCTACAGCTGGATAGCGGAAGTTGATGATGATTATATTGAACTGGTTAGTAAAGAATACGAAGCGGATGAGGAGGAAGATGAAGATGAGAATGAGGATAAAGTAGGAGAGGGCGGGGCGGAAGTTTTTACTTTTTTGGCCTTGAAAACAGGAGAAACGAAAATTACATTCTCTTATGCGCGGGAATGGGAAAGCAAACAGCCGGTTGATAAAAAATTATATATGATAGAAATAGAATAAGAAATACAACAAAATAAGATAAATCAAAAACCCCCCAATGCGGGGGGTTTTTGATTCGCGCGATTATCAAAAGAAATAATTCGTTTAATAATCTCCAGTTCTTTCCTTAGTACTGTTTTGGCGGACGACTTTGTCGTCTTTGCCTGTGACAGTCACGGCAGAGGAGCTGGTCTAAGCGGCTTGGATCTGGCTCGAAAGGAAGTTCGGTAATTTCAGTACCGCACTCGGAACAAGTCCAGTTGCCCTGATACATTTGGCGAGGAGGAAAACCACCTTGACCGCCGCCTGATTGAGCTTGGTCATCTCCGGATGGAGATGCATTTTGATTGTCCATGCTTTTGACTTCTTTTGGTTCTGCTTAAAAATAATTTTTGCCCCCCCTACGGGGGGATCACCCGCGAGGGTGAAAAACTAACTGAACAGAACACTTAACTAATAAATATAAGTTTAATCTGCCCTCCTAGGATGCTAGAAGCATACTAAGCGAGTAGACTGAACTACATGTACATTGTAGCATGGGGAGTTTTTTTTGTCAAATAGAAAGGGCCAGCATGTATTGCTGGCTCCATAGTCCGACCCCGAGCAAGGCGAGGGGAAGGCTGCCTGCCCGCCTCTGGAGGGTGAGCCAAAATGTCTCGTCACACCGTTGCTGACATTCAGGCTCCACAGCCCCTCACTTCCCCGCAAGCGGGGTCGTTTCGGGGACTATGGAGCCAGCGACAAGGATAACTTATAATATATAACTCGTTGATAAGGCGTTATACGTTATAAGTTATATGTTATATCTTATATACTCTTGACTTTACTGTTTAGGTATGCTATACTGTATATAGTGGTTAAATGTGGAAGCCAAAAATAACCCCAAGATACTTAGCGGGTTAAAAACAAAAAGTCATATGCCCCTCTTTTAGAAAACTTATTAGAGGGACAATGGCAAAGAAAAAATGAAAAACAAAAAAGGTCGCATCAAAATCAAAAATCTTTGTGTTTTAGGAACTGCCTTTTGTATTGGTGGTTTTTTATTTGGCTGATTTTACATAAAAAAGCTTATCAATCCAGATAAGTGAAAAAAATAAAACAGGCCTTATACAAAGAAAAATAATTATTAAACTAAAAATATGAAAAGAAAATGCAACAAACCAAGCCCATTTTGGCATTCTAAATGCAAACAGCCAAAATCTTGGCTTGATAAAGTAGATTTTATGGCTGGTTTTGTCAGCTTGGGGATTGTTTGCCTTTGCGCATACTCCTTAGCTATTGTAATGCTTTTGGTTAATTCTGCACCTTGATAATTGCTTTATATAAATAAAAGGTGCGGACTTTTTTAGCTCTTTCGTAATTTAATAAGATAAACAAAAATACCCTAGCCTGCTATATGCGGGGCGGGTATTTTTGTTTTCCACAGGGGATTATTGACTTGAAAGTAATTATTTTGGTGTGCTGACCCTTTATCACTGGTTAGATAAGGGGTTTTTTCTTTAGTTTATAAATAAAGGTTTTCGGTTGAGTTCAACTAAAAATTCCAAATCCGTATCAAATTTATGGTCTTGAATATAGAGGGTGCATTCTTCGGAGCGGACGCAAGTATCATCGGCTGGCTTTGCCTTACTTACTTGTTTAGCAAAATCCAAATTTAATTTAAGATAATCGTTTACAGTACCGGCCTGCTTTTGGGCGAGAAGATGATACTCGTGTTTTTTTATTTTTTCGGTTATAGAGGTGGGAAGTTCGTATTCGAAAGAAAGAGTTTTTTCCTCGCCAAAGCCAATATTAATATAGGTTCCAAACCACTGCTTGCCAAAGGAGACGCCTTGGTCGACTTTGTCTTCGCTGCCTTCTGCTTCGCGGAAATCCGAACCTAGGGGAACATAAACTCTGGTATAAGTTCCATATTTGGTAATTTTATACGAAGGTTCGCCAGTATGTTTGTAGGTGATGTTAACTTTGGCGTTGTATCTATCTTCCCCAGCCGGAGAAATCTGGTACTCGATGGTTCTTTTAATAACGCGGTTGGTTTTTAAGGAAGCGAGGTTGGCATCAACAACCAAAAGATAGTCGTTTTTTGTTGATTTTATTTGGCCAGCCCAAGATAATTCTAAAAGTTCGTTTTGGATTTCGGGGGTGCTAGAATAAACCATGATTTGTTTCTGGTTTAGGTTGTCCAAAAAGATATTTAAGAATTTTGGCCAATCGGAATTTTCCAAATCGAAAATATTATTAAACATCTGGGCTAGGGAGCGGAGAATAAGTTTTTTACGCTCGCTGGTGGGAAGGCCGGCTTGTTTGTGGCCGATGTGGGATTCGTATTCAAGGATATCTGCTAGATTATTAGAGGCAAGAAAATATTCGCGGACTTCTAAGTTGCCGGAGAGAGTTAATAAATCGCCTACAAAAGTGGGGGTGATGGCGATAACACCATCTATTTTTTGATTAGGGTTTGGGGATTCCCTAAGATAGAATTCCATAGCCAGGGGGGCTACCTCGGTAAAATCCGGCGACCAGGTAACATCGCGGAAAAACCATTCGCCGGTTTGGTTTGGATACCAAGGGTGGTTGTAATTATATTTTGCGATGGGGGCGGGGGCTTGGTTGTTTAGAAGACCGATAAATTTTTTGTCGAGGTTGTAGGTATCGTCCAGCTCGAGATCTTTTATGGTGCTGTTTTTTATGTTTAGGACACTGTAGGCGGAAACAAAACCGCCGGTAGGGCGGAGCTCGTCGTTATTAAGCAGGAGAAAAAGATAATTTTTTTCGGTGCCAAAGCCGGTTAGTTCGGGAACAACTTTAAGCAGGGGTTCGGCTTTATCCAGGACAGCTTCGGCAAGAGCGAGCTTGTCATCTAAGAGTTTGGCGTTTTTGGTGATGACAGAGAGGACGCCGGGTTCTTCCAAAACTTGCTTAAGGCGAACGCGGGCTTCTTTTATATTGGCTTTGATGGCTTGGATTTTTTCCGGAGATTCCTCTATTTTGGCCAGGATAAACTCGCGGCTGGTGTAATCTATTTCTTCTAAGGTTATATCATCGGCTTGGGCATATGGGGTATCGGCCAGAAGCTCGGCAGAATCCTTGGCAGCGTTGGCGGCTAAGGCGCCGGCAACAACAAGACCTTCGGCACCTTTAATTTGCTTGCCAGCCCAAGGAAGTTTTTTAAAAATGCTAATACGATTAAAATAGCTTTGGGACTTGGCAAAACTATTGTTGATATTATCTAAAACAACCTCGCTTTCGGCAAAATCACGATCAAGCAAAAGAGAGGGTATATCCAGGGCTTGGACGCGAATAATTTGGGCTTGGTCGTAAATAACTTTTAAGTGAACGCCCAAAAAAACGCCAAGAACAAAAATTATAATTAAAGCACCTTGGCCATATCTTTTTCCTCGTTTTAGAGCAACCTTAATACGTTTGGTTTTTGGATTAGGATTGTCTTTATTTTCTTCGTCCATAGGATTAAGTATTTTGCAAAGAAGTTTTTAAGAATCTTTGCTTGTTTAATTTTTCCTTTTCGTAAACAAGGTCTGTTTGGGTTATTATTTTTTCCCAGTTGTATTCTTTTTTAACTTTTTCGGCAGCTAAGTCGCCAAGGCGGGCAACCAGGTCTGGCTGTTTTATCAAAATTTTTAGCTTTTTTTGAAGGTCGACGCAGTTTTTATTTTCGAAGGCAAGGCCGGCATCGGCGGCAACTTCCAAATTTTCCGGGATGTCGCTTACAAGAACAGCTTTAGAAAAAGACATGGCTTCTAAAAGAGAGAGGGACATGCCCTCGGACTCTGAAGGATGAACATAAAAATAACAATTTTGGTAAAAAGCAACAAGGTCTGGGCCTTGTTTTCTGCCGGTAAATATTATGCGGTTGTCGCCTGAGGCAAGCTTTTTTATTTTTTCGACATAATCATCGGTAAAAGCGCCGGAGCCGACGATGACAAGTTTTAGGTTTACTTTAAGCGAGCGGAAGGCGCGGATAAGATGATGGATTCCTTTGTGGCGGACAAGGCGAGAGACAACAAGGAGGTAGCGGCCTTTTTCGAGATTAAATTTTTTAAGGACTTCTGGGGTTTTAGGAGTTTTAGGAAACGGGGTGGCGCCGTTAGGAATGTATTCGGCTTTGGTATGATATTTTTTATAGCAATAATCGCGAAGGGTTTTAGAGACGGTGATTGTTTTATGAGGAAACTTACAAGCGGCCCACTCGCCAAGATGCAAAAAGAAGCGGGCAAAAGGACCCCATTTTTGATGATTTCTATCAAGGCAATGAAAGGTGGTTATGATTTTGGTTCTAAATTTTAGGAGGCGGGGAATAAAAGATAGAAGAGCCGGGCCGACGTTTTGATAATGGATAATATCATAATTTTGAAACAAGGCATGAAGAGTGGCAAAAAAAACATGAGAGATGGTGTCTAAATGTTTGGTATGGATCGAAGGCATGCTTATTAGATGGACACCTTGATGTTTTTTGATTCTTTTGGGGGTATAGTTAGGCCTGGTATAAACAAAAACCTCATGATTTAATTTTGTTAAACCAATACTTAAATTTTCGACATATCTTTCGATGCCGCCGGTGCGGGTGGGTATTCCTTTTTGACCGATGAAAGCTATTTTCATAAATATGATACGAAATTATGCGAAATATGCGAAACTACGAAAATGCGGAATTGGCAAACATGGGAATTAATTTTTATCAGAAATTAGGGAGGCGTAGATATTTATTAATGAGTTATAGAATTTTTCGGGGTTGTTTTTTTGGATAACGGTTTTTTGAGCAAGAGAACTTATTTTTTGCAGCTCTTTATCATTATATTTCGAGTTTAGGAGGTTGGACATGATTTCGGCCAGCTTTTTAACATCGCCTGGGGGATAAAGAAAGCCGGTTTGCCCATGTTTTACCCATTCGGGAATTCCTCCCACCTTAGCACAAATCACAATTTTTTTGAAGGCCATTGATTCGATTACAGAACGAGGAGCGTTTTCGGGCCAGACAGAAGGGAAAACAAGGAACTTGGCGGATTTTATTAGGCAGGAGAGCTCTTTTTTATTTTTGTGGCCTAAAAAGATGATTTGGGAATGGTTTTTGTTTTTTTTAGCCAAAGTTTCGAGTTCTTTTCTGCTGGCGCCGGAACCAGCGATAAGGAGAGGGGTTTTGGTTTTTAATTTAGAATAGGCATTGATTAGATTTGGGATTCCTTTTTCCGGACTTAGGCGGCCAAAGTAGAGGATAAAGTCCTTGATATTATTTGATGTGGGGCTTGGAGTTTCCAAAAGAGGATTGGGCAAATTTATTATTTGTTTTTTAAAACCAAAGTCCTTGAACTTGTTTGCCAAGAACATGCTTGGGGAAATAAAGATGTCTATTTTTTGGTAGAGTTTAAGCCATTGGTGGAGATAGGCCTCGAGAGTGCAGATTAAACTTTTTAGGTATGAATTTTTTATGCTTTTATCAAAAAAACATTTATAGTATTTTTGGTTTTTTGTTTTTTCCCAGATTTGACCGCGAGAAAAAAGAGAATAATTAGGAGAGATTAATTTGTAGTCGCGCAAAGTCATAACCATGGGGATGTTATTTTTTTTTAGAACAGAGATGATGGAGGGGCTTAGATGATGATAGATGTTATGAAGATGGGCAACACTTGGCTTAAAATCTTGGATGAGGTTTTGCAAACTTTTTTTGGAGGCGAAATTATAAAAAATGTTTTGGATTATTTTTAGAGCAAGGAAGGGATTATAATTTTTATCCAAATCATAAGATTTTACAAAATATTTATCCCACCTTGAGGGGTGGTTTTTAATATCTTTGGTAGAAAAGCAGGCGACTTTGTGGCCGCGGGATTTTAGGAGACCGCAGAGCTCGAGATACGACCTTTCCGCGCCGCCGCGAATGTAATGAAAATTGTTAATTTGAAGGATGCGCATTTTTAAAAAATTTGTTTTTTATTATCCAAAAGATTACTTTTAATAAATTCTTCTTCATCTGGCCCCTTAAGGTACAGATAATCCAGCTTTCTTGAATTTTATCTTGTTTTATTTTCTCGCGGACCTCTTTAGCTTTAGGAGAAGACCAGATTTTATCGAGATTTTCTTTATCCAAGTTGCCCATTTTTAGATCTATAAGGTTGCTGGGATATATATCGCCGGTAGCACTAACAAACAAAGAGTCGCGGCCAGCACCCGAGGGCAGTAATCTTTTTTTGTTAATTAAATAAAAAAGGAGTCCATAATTGTAGTAGGCCCGAAGCCATCTTTTTGGGGAGGAGCTTTTTAGTTCGCTTGCAATAATGTAGGCAAGACCCTCTTGTATTGGGGTGGGAGAAGTAATATTGTTGTTAGTTTTTTTAAAATATATTTGAGAGTTTTGAACCAAGGCAAGAGCGAGCTCTACGTTTAACTCTTTGGAAAGATTATAAACTTTTTTTATCTCGGAACTATTTTCATCCATAATGGTAAAACTAAAGCCCAAGTTCTTAACACCAATTTTTTTTAGGTTGGTAATTGTAGTAATGGCTTTTTCGAAACTCCCTTCTTGGCCGCGGATTTGGTTATGCATTTTTTTGGTGCCGTCCAAAGAAACTCTGATGCCAATTTTATTATCAAACTTTAATATGCTTTGCATTTGGCTTTTGATAACCTCGGGGGCAAGACCATTAGTGGAGATGATGATCTGGGCTTTGGGAGACATTTTTTTAGTTATCCTTATGATTTCTGGCAGGTCTTGGCGAAGGAATGGTTCGCCGCCGGTTAAATTAATATAACGGAGATCTTTGCTAAGGTTTAGAAGGGCTTTATGGGACAAGTTGGCTGGTTTTTGGATTTGCCAAATACTACACATTTTGCAATGTGAATTACACCTATAAGTTATGGCAATTGTGGCATCTTTAGGTATTGATTTATTCATAGATGTGTGCAAGAATGACTTATTGCTTGACACGCCTACGCCTTTCGACTCGCTTCACTCGCTTAAGGCTTCGGCGTGCGGGACTCAGACTCTCCATAGCGCAAACAAATAGTCAAGCCCCTTTACTTGGCAGGGGGATTACCTTAAAGCTTGACCGTAAATATTATCATAAAAATGAAGATTATGTCAAAGGAGAAACTAAGAATATTAATTATAGCAACAGGGCTTGCGATTCTGGCAGTGCCTTTTATTTTCTTTAAGACAACCTTGGCCCTGGGTTTGGGCTTCTTGCTTCTTTATTATTTGATAATAATAATAATTTTGAAGCCAAAACTTGGGCTTTTTCTCTTGATTATTATTAGGCCTTGTTTGGATATTTTAACAGACAGGATGGTGCTTGCGATAGGAGGTTTTAATTTGAATCTGGCTAGTTTGATTGGGATTATTACGCTTGGATTTGGGGGAGTATTGGTTATAAAAAATCGGAATACATTAAAAAAAGTCCCATTAATCTGGCCAATAGTATTATTTTTAGGAATAACTCTTGGGAGCTTATTTTTGTCGATGGACACTAAAGTTAGCTTAGGCGAATTTGTGCGGCTTTTAAGTATGTTCGGGCTTTATGTTTTGGGATACTTTTTAATTAAAGACAAAAAAGATTTTAGGGCACTTATAAAGGTTATAATTTTTTCGGCAGTGATACCAAGTATTTTTGCGGTTTGGCAATTTTTTACAAAAACCGGAATCTCGGTACCTTTGGAGGGGGTGGAAAACAGAATTTTTGGGACATTTGCTTTTCCAACGCTTTATGCTTATTTTTTAATCATACCGATAGTTTTGAGTTTTTATTTGATGCTTAGGGGAGACAAACAAAAACTTTCAAATGCTTTGGCAATTATTTTGCTGCCAGTATTAGTTTTTCTTATGGCTATGACTTATACGCGAGGGGCTTGGTTGGCCTTGAGTTTGATATTGATTGCTTTGGGGGTTATAAAATACAGAAAATTTTTAATGGTTTTTTTAGCAATTATTTTATGTCTTTATCTTTTGGTAGAGCCGATTAACGAAAGAATAAACAGCCAGTATGGGTCTATCCGCTGGCGGGCAGATACATGGGAGCAGGGTTTGGGAATAGCCAAAGAAAAAATAATTTTAGGCCATGGGACAGGAGTGGCGGAGGAATTGATATTAAAAAAACGAGGGGAGGACTTTGGTTCGGCTGATGTGCATAATGATTATTTAAAAATACTTTTGGAAAACGGGGTTTTTGGATTTTTGGCTTATATTTTTATTATTTTTGGAATATTTTATAAACTTGGAAAAAAATATTTTAAGGCCAAGGGAGAAAAAGAGAGAACATTGGTTTTGATTATGGTTTGCTTGGCCGGGACTTTGTATTTGATAAGTTTTTTTAGTAATGCAATAAAAAACACTGCAATGCAGTGGACTTGGTGGGTCTTTTTGGGCGCGTTTTTTAGAATCTACCCCGCACCAGAAGGCCCCCATCCCATAGCGGACAAGAAGGTGCAAGATTAATAGGCCTTCGGTGCGGGGTTTCGCTCCCGCATCGTATTATTAGGTGGTATGAGTTCTTGTTGGGGGAGCTTCAAAAAGATGAGTAAAGGAAAGGGGTCAAGGTGCTTAGCATCTTGACCCCTTTTTCGACGAAAGAGCGTTTCCTCCTAGCCCTCCTCCTCGGCCACCTCCTCTTCCTGCGGACGCCAGGTGACGACGCCGCCTGCAGGGACAGGGCCGTAGACATCGCCCTGTCTAGAGACAGAGAAGGTCCAATCGCCGGCGCCCCATTTGGAATCAGGCGCGGTCTGGCGCCACCACTTCTCCTGATCCTTGGGGGAGAAGGAGATGCGCTCGAGGAAGACGCGTCCCTCGGGAGTGCCATTGGTGTTTAGGAAAACACCAAGGCGGTTGTTCTTTTGAGGGAGACCCAAGAGGGTGGGGTTGATGATGGCGATGGCGCCGCCGTACCTGAGAGCTTCGATGACTATGAAGTGGGGGCCAGCGCCAGGACCCCAGCTGCCGGTGATGTCTCCGACAAGAACGACTGGAGACGTGCCATCATAGACCTTGAAGTGCTTCCAAAGGTTTCTGATGGCGAGGATGGTGCCATCCTGACTCAGGTAGACGTCCGAGTCCTCCTCGAACTTGATATTCGAGATGATGACATCTTCCGAAGAGCTGACGCCATCATCAACGCGGTCACAGGCCGCGAGGCAGAACAGAGCGAGTACTACAGACAAGTGCTTCATCACGAGCTCCTTTCTTTGGAACTTCAGAATCTGGCGAGGACGAATTTTGCAGCGCCATGCCAAGCAAGGCGCCACTTCTTGCCATGCCAGATGTGATCGTAGCGAGGGCAATAGGGACCGGCTTCGATCTGGAGACGCCATAGGGAAAACTCGAGGGCCAATTCCGGTCCGATTGTCTCTTGGAAGTATTTGGAGCCAAGCTCGTGGCTAGGCTCGTAGAACTCCGAGGCCCAACGACCGCCGGCCAGAAGAGCGAGATGGGAAGCGAACTTCCACCGGAAGCCAAGAGCAAACAGGCCATCCCATTGGTCTGGGTCGGTGACCGGATCCAGGCCGGCTTTCAGATAGAAGGCCCAGTTATCGGTTAAGCCCAGACAAAGTCCGAGTCCGGGAGCGGCGATACTGGCTCGATCGAGTTTGAGTACGACCAAGCCACCAGAGAAGAAGTAGATGGAGGAGTTTTCCTTGTCCTCCTTTCGGCTGGGGCTTGGGGCAGGTCTTCGGCGAGATTTCCGAAGGCGGTCGAGCTCGTCTTCCAACTCCTCGCGGCTGACGAATCCTTGCACCTGGCGCTTTAGAGCGCGGAACTCGGAAGCGCTGGCGCCCCTAGCAACGGAGCGAGGCCTAGACCTTTTATAGTACCAGACCCAGACCTCGGATTCGGCAGCACGGATGACCGAAGGACGGATGTAAATCCGAGTGGAAGCGATTCCGGCGCGACGGAGCTTCTGCTCTAAGGAACTGACACGGGTATCGGCCCGTGATTGGTCTTTTTCGTAGCGACCATCGTTCTTGAGATAGCCCCTGGAGCTAGAGTGGGCTTGCATTTCCACGCAGAGGTCGGGGTCGTTCCCCATCTTGCGGATGACCCTATCGACATCGGCTTCGGCAGAGGGATAAAGCTGATCGAAGTTCCTGCTTCCCTCGTAGAAGGGGCCGATTTTGACATCCGGCTTTCTGGCCTCGGCCTGCGAAGCGAAGAAAACAGACAACAACAGCAGTGGAACGAGTTTCCTCATGATGATATCCTCCTTGCGAGCGG
>JABMQE010000081.1 GCA_013203415.1 Candidatus Falkowiibacteriota bacterium
TATTCTTCGGATTTCGGGGATACAAATCCGTTCCTTTATATAGAAAAGGAGTTTAAATGGGAGAATTGAGAATATTCGGCCCGCCAGGTTGCCTCGCAGCCAACACTGTGTTGAATATCCGGCGCGGTAAAAGAAATAGCGGCCGAGACATAACAATAGAAAAAGCATACTACAAGTTTAACAACTGGAAGATACCACCTTGTTACGGTTCTAATTATCCATGGCGCGGAGAACATGACGCTATGATTTTGTCTTTACAGGAAAATGTAATTAAGTACCACAAAATCGCAAAGATCGTACATAGTGGGTATAAAACTTTATACGAAATTACAACCGTTAACAACAGGTCTCTTTCGGCAACATTAGAACATCCTTTTAAGACAGAAGAAGGCTTTACACAGCTAAGGTTTCTTCAACCAGGAAGTATCGTTTTTTGCAGAAATTTAAACGCAAGTCCAAATGGTCGCCAAAAAAACAAAAAAAGACGAGTGATTTATTGCGCAAGATATCATCCTCACGCATTTAAACACAATCAAGCCGGTGTCAATTATGGACGAATTACATATGCCAAAGTTGTTTATGAAGCAAACATGAACAACATGAGCCCTGTTGAATTTGTTAGAATTGTAAGGCACAACAAACTTCAAGCTTCTCAACTTAAGTATTTAGACAAAGATATAGTTTTGCATCATAAGGATCACAATCAACTGAATGACAGTTTCGGAAATCTCGAAATAACAACGAAAAATACCCATGACAAGTTACATGGGTATTTTAATATTAAAAACTTTGGCTACTTTGAACCTCAAAAAGACACAGTGAAATCGATAAAAAACATAGGAAAGGGGTTGACTTTCGATATAGTAATGGACACCCCGTATCACAACTATGTAGCTCAAGGATTTATCGTTCACAATACGGGCAAAAGCACCCGGCTTGCCACAGAGGAGATTCCAAATGCTGTGAGAGAGTACGGCACAGACAAAGTGGTGGTCACATCCTTTACTCGAACCGGTGCCAAGGAGATAGCGACCAAGAAAAGCTTTCTCACGGGGCGCACCATCCCTGTGGAACCGCAGCATGTTGGTACATTGCATGCCCTATGTTATCGGCAACTCGGTCAACCGGAATTAATGGAAAAACACATTTCTAAATGGAACGAAGCCTATTCGGACTTTGCGATATCTGGCAAAGACCTTGGAAGCCTGGATGAAGGCGGAAGAGATATCAATGTCGATGGCACAGCCGGAGACAAGCTTTTTAGCCAGTACAATATTTATCGAGCTAAAATGATCGATGAACGGTATTGGGGATCTAAAGTTCAACGCTTTGCTGCTCTTTGGACTGACTTTAAAAAACAACTCGGTGCAATGGATTTTACCGATCTAATCGAAACAGCACTAAGGGATCTTCCCTATGCCCCAGGCCACCCTGACGTTATCTTTGTGGACGAAGCTCAAGATTTCACCAGATTGCAACTATCTTTAGTGCGGTCATGGGGCCAAACGGCTAAATGGATCGTCCTGGTTGGTGATGATGACCAGACGATTTATGGGTTTGCCGGAGCTACGCCGGATGCATTTCTAAATCCACCTATCGATGATAAATTCAAAAGATCATTAGAACAATCATATCGAGTTCCGCAAGCGGTTCTAGATCAGGCCATGAAGATAATAACCCAGGTTAAGGTTCGGGAAAAAAAGACATATAAGGCTCGTAAGGAAAACGGAAAAACCGTACAAGGTATTGTTCGAACACATAAAGATGAAAGCTATAAAAAGCCAAATTTTGTCATTGATGAAGCCAAAGAATATATTTCACAAGGAAAAACCGTGATGTTTCTTGCATCATGCTCATATATGCTGGAACCATTAAAAGCCGTACTGCGAAAAGAAGGACTTCCTTTTTGGAATCAATATCGCATCAAACGCGGTGATTGGAACCCATTGCAAGCTGGCAAAGAAAAAACCACAGCACGGGATGTGGTGGTAAATTTTTTAGGATCAGGAATAGACGGAAAGTATTGGGATATTCATCAATTCGTATCATGGGCAAAATACTTAAAGGTTCAAGAAGGCGGCCTTATTCGTAAGCAAGGGAAAGCGGGGCTTAAAGCACTTAAGCAAGCCATAGAAGAAGGTCAAAAGGGGCTACATACATCAGAAAACGTTATAAGCCAACTGTTAACACCCGCAGCAATCCAGCCGGCAATGGATCGCAATATCGACTGGTTGCTTCATAACTTTTTAGCAGCCAAGGTTGATCCGATGCAATACCCGGTGCACGTGTATAAGCAGTTTGGAAAGTCAGCCATAGAAAACGTACCGCAAATCACCATTGGCACTATACACAGTGTAAAAGGAGGCGAATCAGATATCGTTTTTTTGTATCCAGACATTTCTTACAAAGCTTTTAAGGAAATTGGGCAACTGGGTGATGCTAAAAGAGACGAGTTATATAGGTTGTTTTATGTTGGTATGACCAGGGCCAGGGAAGAATTGGTAATAATGAAGTACGCTAACCAAAAAGGTAGACCGTATTACGTGGATTTAATTAAATAAGGAAACCTAAAAATGTTATGCGCAATCCATAAAGAGACTCAACAATCAGTTTTCGCAAGCTTGGTGGAAAGGGAACACAAACCTTTTTACTGTCAATGTTGCAAGGATCTGGTGATTTTAAAAAAGGGACAAATTCGTACACATCACTTTGCTCACAAGCCACCCGTTACGTGCGAATATGGAGTGGGAGAAACGGAAAAACACCGACAGTGTAAAATGGAAATTTACAATTTCTTAAAGGGAAAACCTTATGTTCGTAATTTAAAAATGGAAGCTCACCTTGGGAACGTAAGGCCAGATATTAGTGCGTATATTAAAAATTTTCCGGTCGCAATTGAAGTTCAATGTAGCAACCTGTCTCTTGAAACAATTATTCAGCGCACGAAAAAATATTATCAAAAAAACGTATTTGTACTTTGGATATCTCCGTGGAGCAAAGGCTTACAAGA
>JABMQE010000082.1 GCA_013203415.1 Candidatus Falkowiibacteriota bacterium
ATAACCAGAACTCGTATCAACATAAAGCTCTGCGTAATCATCATCCCCTGTTGTCGAAGCAACTCTCAAGTTCTGCAAAATCTCAACTCCCCCAGCCAAAGTCGTCGTCGCCCCATTAACCCCAATCGTCGAACTCGCTCCAACATCAATCCCGCCGGTAAAGTATGCTAGTTCTGATGATGTTGTTTGGCCAGCAATAGTTAATGGTCCTTCAATGCTCGAGCTGGAGTTAGAGTATTGATAACCTAAGGTATAGACACTGCTTGAAGCGCTTAGGTCTCCGCTTACCATGAGTTTACCACCAATAGTGGAACTTGCACTCGAGTCAAAGCCATTAAAGTAAGCCATGCCGGTTGAAGTCGTTACTCCGGAAACATAAAGCGAGCCAAGGGTAGAGCTTCCAGCCACATCAATTCCATTCGTCACATACAATCTCCCAGTCGTCGTCGCCTGGTCTGCCACTGTATTTATCTGGAAAGTCGGGTCCCCGTCATCTGCCCCGATATAAAAAGCAGTAGAAGAAGAGGTGGTGGCATAAATCCCACCCTGAATCTCAACCTGGCCAGTGGTCGAGGCATTGCCTATTATCTCAAGCGCTGCTTGCGGGTTAGTCGTCCCAATCCCTAAAAACCCAGTCCCGCTATCATAATGCAACGAGTCCGTCCCAAACCTCACATCCCCCATAGCCCAAAGGTCGCCCGGTAAAGTCGTCGTCGCCCCAGATACCCCAATCGTCGAACTCGCCCCCACATCAATCCCCGCGGTAAAATATGCCAATTCCGTCGAAGTCGTCTGCCCCGTAATCACCACATTCCCCAAAGTCGTCGAAGCCACATCCAAAGCAGCCGCATAAATCGTTCCCGAACTTGTCGCGTTTCCATCAACTCCAAATGTAAACACATTAGTTCCATTTCCTTGTAAGGATAAAATCCCGCCAGCTCCTTGCTGGTCTATCACCACTAATGTGTTTGCACTTGATGTTGCCACTTCGATAATTCCCGAGAACAAAGTATCTCCCGAAACCGCCAAATCCACTCCTGGCGAAGAAGTGCCAACCCCAAGCCGAAGATTGGTGCTGTCCCAAAAAAGCCCAGAAGCGCCGCCAAAAACACCGCTATTATTAAACTGGATATCTCCTGCTGTCCCTCCTGGAATTCCTCCAACATCTCCCCATGATAGAGTCCCGCCCCCATCACTCAACAAGGCCTGGCCACCTGTTCCGTCAGCCATTGGAAAGCCATAAGCTCCGACTGTTAAAGCATCCGAAAACGTTCCCTCGCGTGATGAAAAATATGTTGACCCTAAATATTTTACCGAAAAAACTGTACCCGGATAATACGGGGACGAGTCGTCATTATCCCCCGTCCCCGTCTCGTAAATATAAGTCACCGAACTGCTCCCAGGCGCCATCATACCCGAAGATCCTGCCGGACCTGCCGGACCTGCCGGACCCGCTGGACCTGCCGGACCCGCTGGTCCTACTAACCCTGCCAGCCCTTGCTGCCCTATTTGCCCTGGTCCAGTCGTAATTCTTCCTACTATCCCTGCGCTAGGAACCGAAACCACGTCCCCTGAAAATTCGTAAACAAAAACTTCCCTAACCTGTTCCTCTTCCTTCTGCCAAGGAGCAAAAATCTTTTTTATCTTTAAGCCCACTTTCCTGGTCCAGGAAAAAAACTTGCTTGCCCCCCGCTTCACTGTCCCGCTCGTCTTTCCGGCCAGCTTTTTGGTTTCTGCCTGTGCTACCTTAAGCCCTTCATTGCTGGCCACGTTCATCGCCACCGAATCTTTGGTTGCTGTGATGCCACGGCCAACCCCTTTTATAACCTTGTTGCCCCGAGGCCCATACTCAACCGCTACCCCCCTTACTTCCACTTCCCCTTGCCGCCTTAATTCTTTTACCCTCCTAGAAACAAAAACCATCGATTTCTCCGGCGCCCCGGGAAGTCCTTTTAATTTATTAAAAACACTAAAAAACTTATTCTCTAATTTATCCGCCGAGGCCTGCACCAAAGCAAGGCCCAACCCCGCCTTATCCTTCCAATCCGCTTCCCCTGTTTTTTTAAGCTCCCTGTAATCCTTGGCCGCTCTCTTTTCTATCGCTCCGGTTATATCTACCAATCTTGTTCCCAATCTTGCATAATCCCTTGGGCCTCTTATTATTTTTATTGCTTGCTCGAAAATTACGCTCCCTCCAAAAGAACTTAAAGATACCTTAACCAAACTGTCTTCAAGTAGGCCTGCTTCCTTCGTGCTCATCAAACTACCGTCAATTATTCTCTCGAGCCAATCCCCGCTTACAAAAACTTCATCTTTTAAGTTATTCAGGCTTCCTTCCAAATCTTCGCCCCCCCCAGAACTTGCCGACTCAAAAACTCCTGCCACTCTCCCATCATAAGTCTCAAGCTGAACAATTTCTCCTTCCCTCTCATAAGAACTATCTTTCTCAACCCAGATTTCCTGCTCCAAGTCAAACAATCCTGCCAACCCTCTAAACTGCTCAACATCATGGCGAAAGGCATTTTTTATTTTATCTTCCTGTCTCAAATAAATCTCGGCCATTCCTCTAGTCGCAACTTGCCCGACATTCCCTACCCTGATTTTTTTCTTTAACACCATGGTTGTTACCATCGGCAGTTTGTCTTTTAAGTAAGCGTTCGCCCCAACCAAAACCAAGGAAACTTCTTTGGCTCCCTGGCTTACCTTTTGGCTTACTGCATTAAACTTCTCTTCGAAAAAAGCTGCCTGCGCCGGCAAAGCCAGATTTAAAACACTGCTTAAAAAAATAGTAAAAACCAAAACCGAAGAAACAGCAACCCTTGCTCTCGCCCTCCCAGATAAACTCTTAACTCCCAAACGGGTCTGCCTAAACAAATCCGCGGGCTTAGTAAGCAGGGAAAAACTAAAGTTAATAAAGAAAACCAATCCTTGAATTAATCCCCAAAATCCAAAAGACAAAATTTTCCAAATTTTTAATAAAACAAAACCAACAATTCTTCTGCAAATAAAACTTGTTGGTTTTATAAATAAAAATCTAACTGTCCCATCCAAAACTTTTCCAAAAAAATGTAATCCCCTTTCCAAAAAAGTTGGCCGGTAGCTAACCATGCTTGCCACTTCTTTTGTTACCTCTTCCATCACCCTATCCTTTACCGCATCTTTCCGGTTTGGTTTAACATTATCTTTTGCAATCTCGTTTTTTAATTTCTCTATTCCATTCTTAAAATCTTTCGAATCGACTTTATGCTTTAATAAATATTCAAGCAACCATTCCTTTTTGGTAAACCAATTTCGTCCAATTTTGTCTGCCCGAAGCCAACCTTTTCTGGCAATCAAAGAAAGATAGTCCTGGCTATAGGTGCATAAATCGGAAGCCGCATTCAAAGCAATAAATTCACCATCGCTAGAAACGGCCGAATCTTTTTTAACTCCCTCGTCGTTATTTTTAGAATCTGCTTCCCCGCCTGGATGTTCGCTCACATACTGCTCCAACCATTCCTTTTTGGTAAACCAATTTCGTCCAATTTTGTCTGCCCGAAGCCAACCTTTTCTGGCAATCAAAGAAAGATAGTCCTGGCTGTACGAACATTCCTTGCTGGCATCTTTTAACGAAATAAAATCCTCATTTTCTTTATCCAAAAAATGAGGAGAATTGGTATCCTTAAAATTATTACTAGAAGTATTTTGTTTTTCCTTATCCTTAAGCATGGGAACAAGGTAAGTTTAGTTTTATATCCGGCTAAAAGCCGTAATGTATATTATATATATATTATAATATTTAACTACGTATGCGTCAATACATATATCCGATAATTCCCGATACCCTATCCGATACAATACGATATCCTAAAAACCCAATATACCGCCTCCAAACACCTTAAAAATAGTAAAACAAAAACCATAAAAATATCTAAAAAATATACCCAAGAGAGTTATCCACAAAAACAAAACTTCAAATAAAATAAAATAATAAATAGGGCAAAACTATCCACAGGGTCTGGTACAAAACCATACTCCCAAACAACAACAAAAAACAGCAATAAAGATTAGAAAATATCTATTATCATATCACTTTAATACCATAGAAAGGTAAAATACAATACCAAAAATAATCCCTACCATAAGCCGATACTAAGAGTATCAACAAACATCCAAAAAAGCCCTCTAACAGAAAAATCTATCCCATAGCGATACATCCAAACCATAAACTCGGAACTCCTCATACAACAAAAATTTTTATTACCTAAAACACTAGGTATCGGATAACAAAAATCTATAAAATATAAGATTAAAAAATAAAAAATACCCAAATTACAATTTCCAAAGCCAAAAAAATATATAAAATATATCTTTCCCCAAGAGCAAAAAAATACACCCCAAATAATCCAAGAAAGAACAACAAAAAAAACTACCAAAACAAAAACAAAAAAAACACTATCCCCTAAAAAGGGTTCTAAACCCATAAAATACTATCCGATACTAACCGATATATAACTTTTAAGCCATATTAGGTAAACTTAACAAAATAATTAGACAACAAAAAATAAAATTGCCACAAAAAGAAAAAAATGATAAAATATATTCATAAAAACTTAACAAAAAAACATCAAAATATAATCTATTTATTCTAAAATAACCATCAATGAAAAACCAAGCAAAAATCTTAAACGGAAAAACTCTTGCCGCCAAAATCCTACTAGATGTACACAAAGAAATAGTCCAAAAAAAAATCCAACCATCTCTGGCTGTCTTTTTAATCGGCGATAATCCTGCCTCCGAAACATATGTCGAACTTAAAAAAAAGGCCTCCCTAAAATGCGGCCTTAATTTTCATCTTTATCGCTTTGAAAAAGATACCTCCAAAAAAGAAATATTCGAGTGCCTGGATTTTATAAATAATGATAAAGATACCAATGCAATTCTTATCCAACTTCCCCTTCCATCCCACCTTAACGAAACAGAAATAATAAAGCGCATAAATCCAAAAAAAGATGTCGATGGTTTCCATCCCGAAAACCTAAAACTTCTGGCCCAAAAAAAATCATACATCATCCCCGGTCTTGGCCAAGGCATCATTACCCTTCTTAAAGAAACCAAAGAAGATTTTACTAACAAAAAAATTCTTATTATCTCTAATAGTAAAATATTCTCCACTCCCCTATCCTCTCTTATATCCCAAAAAATTTGCAACCACAAAAAATGTTTCTGTACCTGGACCCGTCCTCTTGATAAAAACCTTAAACAAAAAACTCTTTCTTCCGATGTTATTATTATTGCCGCAGGCAAACCAAAATTCCTTAAAGCCGGCCTGATAAAAAAGGATTCTATTATCATTGATGTCGGATATAATCGCGTCAAAAAAGAAGCAGTTGGTGATGTCGATTTCAAATCCTGCTCCAAAAAAGCTGCCTGGATTTCTCCTGTGCCCGGCGGCGTTGGCCCTATGACCGTCGCCATGCTTCTTAAAAACACCCTCGCTCTCCATCAGAAACAAAGTCACGAAACCTAAAACCCATAACACATAACAAAAAATCGCATCTGTTTCGTATTTCGTGAACTAAAAACGACCCTCTCGGGTCTATTTTTTGTTCCAGGAAATACGTATTTAAATACGTATTTAAATACGTATTTCTTTTTATCTTACTCAAAAAGCATATTTACCGACAAAACCCAACAATAAAACAACGAAACCATGAAACCATTAACATCCAACCATCTACTCACAAAGTTTTATATTCTTATTTTCCCTTTCTTTACTCCCGCGCTCTTCCTTTCTTCACGTGTCATCTCAAAAACCGCCTCCATCATCTTCCTGTCTGCTGGCGTCTGCTTCACATCCCTTCTGGTAAAAACTCTTTTCTGAACCTTTATTGCCTGCTCTAAATAATACTCTGTCATCCCTAAAGGGGTTAAATTTGTAAACGAAGGCACATTTTTACTCACCATCCCGATTACATTGCTGTTTATCCCGATTATCTTGCCTGTTAAAATCGAGGTATTAATTCCAGTTTTCGAATAATCCCCTATTACACAGCCCAAAAACTGCAAACCAGTATCAATCTTCGCAGAACCGATCTGCATCTTTATCGTTCCATAAGTATTTTTTAAATCAGAATTCATAGTCCCCCCGCCGATATTTACCCAAGAACCCACATAAGCATGGCCCAAAAACCCTACATGCTGTTTATTGCTATACATCTCAACCACGCTTGCCTCAACCTCTCCTCCAATCTTGCATATATCCCTTATCACCGTCCCTTCTTTTATATCCGCAAAAGTTTTAATTTTGCATTTCTTGCCAATATAAACCGGTCCCCTAATGTTTACAAATGGAAAAATCTCTGTCTCATCGCCAATATAAATCGGCCCCTCGCTCGCATCAAGCACTACATTCTTATCCGCTACAACCCCTTTCCCGACATAAACCTCTCTTTTTCCTCCTCCTAAATAATTGATATTATCTCCCAAAATTTCCAAATTTCTTGTTATTATGTCCCATAAATTATCAAACATCATTACTTTGGTCTTTTTTACCTTTCCTCCAAGCTCGCTGAAGATCTCTTCCATCGTCCCTCCCAAAACCCTGCCTAAAACCCTTGCTCCCACAATCCGCCCGTTATTCTCCAAAACTACTCCCGGCTTAAGGAGCTTTTTCTCCAATTCTTTCATATTATTAATACTTGGTACAACCGAAGCATTAATAAATAAAAAATCACTTCCCTTTAGCTTTTGGACTGGGCATCTTTCTTTTACCGCTCCTGCCAAATAATCCCGCACCATATAAGAAACTTTTTGGGTCCTAAAATACCTTTTAACCAAATCATACAAGCTAATCCCCCCACAGCTAATCTCAAAACCAGCCCGAGTCAGGGTAATCGGATAAAGCTTGTCTATTTGTTTGTCTTCGAATAAAATAATCTGCACGTCTCCAATATAAAAAATTAAATATAAAAAAAGAAAAACACAAACTAAAAATAAAAAACTTATTATTTCCTCTTGCCTTTCATAGTTATGAGGCTTGATGCAAAGATGTTAGCCATCTCCTTACCTTCCTCCAAAAGATAATTACACTCTTCCAACAGGTTGTTCGGTACCAAATCAGAATCTCGGAGACATGCCAACCAAAATTTAGTTTCATTAGTCGACTTTAAGCAGTGATGAAAAAAATTCTGATAATCCTTTTTACTACTTGCGGCCTCTGCTTCAAAATAGTTTGCCCCCGTACTTGTCCCGCTCCTTACTAATTGAGATTTAATTTCTCTAATAACAGGAGAATTAGGTAATTGTGTCAAAAATTTCAAAAGACGAATAACAAAACGATATAATCTCAACTTAAACTCTTTTTTCAATTTATCCTTTCCTTCATCCATAAAACATCGTAATCTTTTATTTTTTATATGTGTCTTTTATGTTTTATTTTTCATTTTTTCTTTTCAACAAAGCCCCCGCTTCCTTCTCAATCAAAAAAATAACATCATTATGCTTCTGCAATACACTCGCCGGCATCTCCTCGTTCACCTCCCCCTCAGCTGCCCCTGCTACTGCCTTTGCCTTGCCTTCTCCATTCACCACCAAAATTATCTTTTTAGCTTCCATAATTGTTCCCATTCCCATTGTTATTGCTTCTTTTGGCACTTCATCCTCATTCTTAAAAAATCTCGAATTCGCTTCGATTGTACTCTCTGTTAAGTCCACCTTCCGCGTCCTAGAGCTAAAACTGCTTCCTGGCTCGTTAAATCCAACATGCCCGTTATGTCCAATCCCAACCACTTGTAAATCAATCCCCCCTGCCTCTTTAATTTTTTTCTCATACTCCAGGCAAAAACTTTCATAATCATCATCTTGATAATTAGGAATATTTATATTCTCATCCTTTATGTTAATTTCATCAAAAAAGTTCTTATGCATAGTCAGCCAAAAACTCTGCTCATTCTCCATGGGAATCTTATAATACTCATCCAAATTAAAAGTTATAACCTTGCTAAAATCAATCTCTCCCTCTTTGTTTGCCTTAATCAATTCTTTATACATACCAACCGGCGTAGAACCGGTTGCCAAGCCCAAAACCGAATCCGGCTTATTTTTTAATTGTTCTATAAAAATCTCCGCCCCCTTTTTACTCATCTCATCATATGTCTCACATAAAATTAATTTCATAGTTATTAACAATTTAACAATTTAACAATTCCAGCCAAAGGCTGGTCAGCCCGCTGGCTGATATTTATTTATATTATTATTCTTTCCATCTCCGAAGCTCATCATCCAAATTATACACCTCTGGCTCCTTCTCTTCATCAACAGCATCCTCGTTGACAGCCACTGGTTCCGAAATCTTTACCTCCTGCTCGTCTTTTTTTCTTTTTCTCTGATTTTTCTTTCTTTTTATCTTATTAACCTTTTTATTAACCTTACCTGCGGTGAGCTTGCCGAATCCATCAACTTTATCAACCCTATTAACCCTATTAACCCGCCCCCTCCCCCATATCCAAAAAGTTATAAGCAAAACAACGCCTCCTAATATCACAATCGAATTCCTTGCTAAAAGCCCCAAAATCAAAACCGCCAAACTAATTATCAGCCATATATAATTATTGCCTTTTCTGATATTCTTCTGCATACGATTATTTCTGTCTTTATTATAACACTTTATCCTGTCTTAAAAAACAGCCAATTTTTTCCCTCTTTCATTTTCACCAAAGCATACTCCCCTTTTAACTTCTCCCCCTCAAGCTTAAACTTAAAACTTCGTCCTTCATACTTCTCGCTAGACCTTGAGCTTGCCCGCCCTGAGCTTGTCGAAGTGGTCGAAAGGATACTTCGTCCTTCCTGCCTGCCCCGCCTGCCGGCAGGCAGGCGGCTTGGCATGGCATACTTAAACGTCCCTTCGTCCCAAATCTCAACCTTGCCTGCTCCATAATTTCCTTCTGGTATCACTCCCTTAAATTTAATATAATCAACCGGATGATCCTCCACTTGCACTGCCAACCTCTTTATCCCCTTTTTTCTTGGTGGCTGTTTTGGCACTGCCCAACTTTTCAAAACCCCCTCCATTTCTAAACGCAAGTCATAATGCAGATGACTCGCCTGGTGCTTATGAACCACAAACCTCTGCCCACCACCAAGCTTAACCTTACCCTCGGGCTCTGAGGTCTTTTCAAATTTCCTCTTATTTTTATATTTCTCCAAACCCATAACTAAAAAAGAATAATATCAGCCTCAACCAAAGGCAGATGAGCCTCTGGCTCAAGCGGACTGCCTGCCCGCCCCTGGCTGGAACAATAAATTACAAGCCACCCACTGTCTTATCCCACGCTTCCCAAAGTTTAGCCGTCGCTACCAAATCCCCATAGCAATACTCTGCTATCTCCCTTGCCTTGCCTTGCCTAAAAAACTCCGGCACCTCTAATCCTGTTATTCCTCCCTCTTTCGGGCTTTTTATCCCAAACGCCTTGCAAAAAAAATCCAAACTAAACTTTCTAACTGCCCCGTAAAAAGTCAGCTTCTCCAATAAATCCAAGTGTTCTTTATCATTATAACGATAAGGCATCAAATCCCGCGAAGCCGAAACTCCCAAAATCGCCGACCGCAAAATTAAAAACGGGCAATCAAATCCCCGCCCGTTAAAAGTAATAAACTGGTTATAATGTTTTATATCCTCCCAAAACTTTTCTAAAAGCTCCTTCTCATCCCTAACTTCAATATATTTAACATTTGTTTCGTCCGCATCATCCGCGTCATTCGTGTCGCTTGATTTTTTGTTTTTTTGTTTTTTTGATTTCTCTTCACCACCCTCTCCATGCCTAAAATACACCACCGCCTTCCCAGAATCGGGATTCAATAAACCAATCGCCACCACCTCTCCAGTCACCGGATAAAACGCCAAGCTCTGTTTAACTTCCTCTGCCTTTTCTTCGGTTTCTGCATATTTCAAAAGATACTCCTTACTCTTTTCTTCCAAAGATTCAAAATCCACTCCAATTGTCTCGATATCAAAAATAACTCTCGACATAAATAAAAAATTAACTAATATTATCCCTACTAATAAATTACCACGAACCCTCCCCAAAAACAAGAGACGCCGGTCTTAAAAACCGACGCCTCTTTATTATAATCTATCTGATAAGTTTAATCTGTAAAAACTGCTGACGTAGAAGTCGCTGGCAGCCCAGGCACTTGATAACCATTATACCAGTCAAACGTGCTTGTTGAATGAACATCGGGTATGTTTTGCGACATATCACTCCATATAAAACGCGCTCCCGAAGAATCAATCATTTCTGCATTACCTGGATAAACCAAGGCCTCTTCCCCGTCTCCAAGCATTGCCACACTAAACCCTTTCATACTTGAAACACTTCCCAAAAGCTCATAAGTTCTGGTTTCACCTACCATAATTCTCTCTTCACCCATTTGCCAATCTTCATAATTAAAATAAAGACTAACCAAGCCATCATCATCCATTCTTTCCCGCTGAGAAACCTTTCTCCTGTCCCCAAAAGTTATATCATAAAGATAAAAATCAGTTGCCGAAGCAGCCCCAGTATCTGGCCTAAACATCACTTTGTAAAGCCCGATATTACCACCTCTGGGATCAGCACTAACATCAAATCTATACAGCTTTCTGTATAACATTAAATCACTAGCATCAACACTATCTGCCGCAGGAACAAAAGCATAGCGCTCTAAAACAACAGGCATTCCTTTAACCATGGTAAAAATACTGCCAACCGGCGCTTCCCCGCCAAAACCAATCACCTCTATCCCTGCCCCGCTAATACGCCCCCTGCTGGAAAAATCTTCCGCCCTTGCAATTTTATAGCCAATCTTATGGCCGGAAACACCTGGCTGTAACGAACCAACCCGGCTTAAATCTGCTTTAACATAAAGCTTTCTAACTTCCCCGTCAGGCACGCTAAATTTATTTGGTCTATCACCTAAATTCCAAAAAGTCGCAGAAATCTTATTGATCGCTCGCGAAGCAATCATATTGCCGTCCTCGTCATAAAGATACAACATATCAATATCATTTGGAGAAAAAACACTTTCATCTCCGGTAATACCGGTAAGCTTTATCCGGTCTAGGATCATCTCCTCATTAAGAGCACTAACATCAAAAATCGCCAAAGTCACATCATGAACTCCGCCAATAACCAAGCTCGGCTCCGGAGTATCATAAGATTTTTTAATCTCCATAGTTCCGGATTCAATAACAACAAATTTCCTCTCGACTATAAAACTGCCATCATTATAACCGCCATCAAATTTCGTGCCTTCATCAAAATCAAACTGCCAAGAAGTTGGAGAAAGCTGAGTTATTTTATAATACCTGGAATCAGTCGAATAATTAGGTCCAAAAACTTTGTGCCCGGTTTTGTTAAACCTGCTAGACCATCTAGATAAATGAGAAAATACCAATTCCTCGCCCGCCTCAAAATAACCCAAATCCACATCCGCACCCATATCCGGATAATAACCATAATATTTCTTAAGGAAAAATTTTATGTCACTGCCTGGCTCATAATTATTCTTTAATGCTTTCTTTGTCTCCAATAACTGGCTGCCAAAAATCCTGTTAATCTCAAAAACCTCAATCTGATTTTTAGGGTCGCTTCCATCAACAATCAATAATCTATCACCCGGACTTAAACTCGGCACTTCTTTTTCAAGCCACAAAAGATTTGGGCTGTATTGACGAGACAACTTCGCTGTCAAAGACGTCTCAAGAGAAATCCAGCTTCTAGCCGCCGAATTAAACCACTGAGGCCTTAAAACATACTCTCCCGGTTCTGTAAGAATTACTCTGTTATCACCTTCAGTCGCCGAAACCGAATCAGAAAAAACAAAACCACAACTTCCAAAAAGGATTGTGGCTGCTAAAATGAAAAAAAGTACTTTTTTCATAAAATTAAACTTAAAAATTATAACCCCACCCCGATATTTAATAATACTATATTATAGCAAATCATCACAAAAAGTCAACCCATTTTTTCGCATTTTCGCCCAGCCTCGACGAGCCAAGCTCGCTCGCCTCGCTGCGAAGCGGGTCTTGGCGAGGCGGGTAGTTTCGCATTCTCGCAGCCTGCCCTGAGCCGAGTCGAAGGGTAGTTTCGTATCTTGATTATTTACCTAAAATTAGCCAAAAAAAATACCCCAACATATTTATCTATCAACTACCTGTCCCGACCACACGTCTCGTGAATCGTGTTACGTGACTCGTGAGTCGTGTTCAATATCCCGCCACTCGCTTCGAAGCTTCGCCTTCATTTCACTGGCATCACAATCTTCATCAATCTTTCCATCATTCTGCCATTCCTCTAAAACCAAATCCACCAGCTCATAATATTTTTGGTCGTCTCCCCCTGTTTCCAAATATTCCGGCCTCGATTTAATATCACCCAAAATTTGATTAAATAATTCCTGCATAAGTTTCTAAAATAATAAATAATAAATAATAAATATTAAATAATAAATTAACTCAAAAGCCGCACTGAATATCAGCCCTTAATTTTACATAGCAAAACAACTACTCAACTACCTTATATACCTCATCTCCTTCCCGAACTGCTCCGTCAACCTTAATCCCGGCTTCATCTCCTTTCTTTAGCTTCTGCACCTGCTCGTGTTCCACCTGCATCGAGTTAATTTCTTGTTCGAGGCGAAACCGAGACCCTGAGCCCGTCGAAGGGTCCCCCTC
>JABMQE010000083.1 GCA_013203415.1 Candidatus Falkowiibacteriota bacterium
AAAAGCAGTAGTAGTAGTCAAGATTTTATCACAGCTTATAATTTCTTTAGTTCCACCAGTTGGATTTATTTTTAAATAAATTCTATCACCGATATCAGCATCAACCAAAGTATGCCCATCTCAAGACCTTCATAGACGCCTTGTTCCAAGGAAAGACAAAGGCATAGATTCTTATGAGTTTAAGTTTTTCGAGACCGAACTTGGTGACGAGTTTGCAAGCAGCGCTCATAATCCCCTGCCCCCAATAGTTTTCTCCAAGCCAATACCCTATTTCGGCTTTATGACCGGAGATATCAAACAAACTAATGCCGCCTGCGACCTCGCCAGCAACAGCTATCGCAAAATTAACTTCGTTGGACTCTTTCTTTTTTGCTTTTTTAAAGGTCTGGGTAATCCATTCATTAGCGTCTTTTGAAGTATAAGGATAAGGAACACGAGACATGTTGCGATAGATTTTTTTGTTGTTGATATTTAAGATGAGTGATTTTTCATCACTTTTTTTGTATGGACGGAGAGTGAAATTTTTGGATTTGATAACGGGCATATTTATTATATAAGTATATATGAACGTTCAAATGAACGTTCATGTTGACACCCTAATGCTGGACGCCGGCTCGGCGAGATTAGCGAATCTCGCCTTCAATTATTATTTATCGATTATCAATTATCAATCTATTTTAAATATTTGAACTTGTTTTGGACGTGTTCGTCATGAGTTTTAGAATAGACGGTTTCGCCATTTGGTTTGGAGAGGTAGAACCAGTAGTCATTTGGGGTGCGGTAGATGGCAGCTTCGATGGCTGATACGCCGGGGTTGCCGATTGGGCCTGGGGGAAGATCGGGGTAGAGATAGGTGTTATAAAGTGAATCGACTTTAAGGTCGTCCAGGGACGGGCTGGGCTCGTTTTTGCCGGTGACATAATTGATGGTGGCATCGGATTGCAGAGGCATGCCGGCTTCGACCCTTTTCCAGAAGATATCAGAAATCATTCTACGGTCCAGGGAGGCAGGAACCTCGAGCTCTATGATGGAAGCCATGGTTAAAATTTCGAAAATTGTGTGACCGGATTTTTTTATATCTTCGCGCGTTTTTGGTGTTAGCTTGGAATCGAAATTATCCAACATCTTTTTTAGGATATCCTCGATGGTGGCATCTTTGTAGATTCTATATGTATCTGGGAAAAGATAACCTTCGAGTGAAAATTTGGCTGGCTTGTCAGCAAGAAAATCATAACCATTGGTGTTAGAGCCATAGTATTTTATTTTATCCAAAAAATCATTGGCATTGTTTATAGCGCCTTGGGCTTCTAGGGACTCGGCAATCTCGCGGGCGTTCCAGCCCTCGATGATTTTTATGTCTTGTTCTTTGGAAAGAGAGTTGCCGCCTGTAAAAAAATCGACCAGCTCTTTTATGCTTAGGCCTTTGTTAAGCTCGTATTCGCCGGCTTGGAAGCGGGATTGGGCGCGACGGAGCCAGACATAAGTTTCGAAAACAAACTGGCTTGAAATAAAATCGGCTTGTTTTAGATTAGAGCCGATTTGTTTAACGCCCTGGCCGGATTCGATTACAAAAATTTCCGACTCGCTTGAGAGGGAGGATTTATAAATTGCGGAGTAGCCATAAGCGAGGATGAAAATGCTGGCGAGGACTAATATTATTATGAGGTAAACGATGGCTTTTTTCATGTTATAGGTTATAGGTTATAGATTATTTTTTAATTTGTTTTGTGCTAATATTGGGGGGAAATTGGAATAATTGAGGATTTTAGGGTTGACAAAATAATTGGGATATGATAAGGTGGTAGTGCGATCGCGTGATTGCATTATGCTCCTTATATTTAACTTAAGCTTATTTCAAGTTTCAACGTTTCTTAGCATTACATTACGTTAAGTTACAACATTGCTTCATAAAAGCCAATTAGCAACGATTGTCTAATACTTAAGATTTGAAGCCAAATTCAAACTGCCAAACGTTAAAAGTTAAATTGCTTTAGCTCTCCGTAGGTCGACCTCGTTCTGAAATCAGCCAAACGGTTGAATCAGAGCTTTACGAGGTCGGCCTTTTTTCTTTGGTTTAGAAAATTGTGGTAGGTGATGGTATCACCTACCACAACGGATGAAGCAACGAAGATGTCCTTCAAGGTGCGGGATACCATCCCGCACCAATGGTTATGTCATGACGATTGAACCCCACCTACCAACTGTTTATTTATAAATATTTATCTTCACCCTCATCTTTTAACTTTTCTACAATTTTTTTAACATCTTGGGATTTTTCTTTAGGGCAGATAAGGAGAGTGTCGGGGGTATCGATAATGGCTAGGTCGCTTAACCCTATAGTGGCGATTTTTTTGTTTTCCTGACCAAAGATAAGGCAGTTTTTGGTATCGACCCCAGTGTGGTTGGCTTTTACAACATTACCATCTTTGTCGGCCTGCTCTTTTAGTTTATCATAAAGAATATCAAAAGCGCCAATATCCGACCAGCCAAAGTCGCCTTTGATAATAAGGACTTCGGATGGGTCCATTTTTTCGGTGATGGCATAATCTATAGATATTTTTTCCATTTTTGAATATTCTTGTTTTACTTTTTCTTCATCGCCTTCTAAAAGCGCCTCGTAGATATTAAAAAGATGTTTGTTATGTTCGGGCGCATATTTTTCATAGGCCTCGAGAAGTAAACGCGGGGTCCACATGTAATGATTAGCATGCCAGAGATAATCGCCAGTTTTTAAATACTTCTTAGCGGTGGCTAAGTCGGGCTTTTCTGTTTGACCGGCAAAGTGGTAAACCTCCACGTCATTAATGGTTTTATATTTATCACCTATCTTGGTGTAACCAAGAGTAGTTGAAGGAAGCTCTGCTTCGATACCTATGTCCAGCATCTTGCCTGTGTCTATTATAAGTTTTTCTGCTACTTTAAGGCACTCTATAAATCGTTGTGGATTTTCGATGTGGCTATCCGTAGGAATAAAAGCGAAGGGCTCGTCTGGGAATTTTAGTGAGAGCACGAGAGCGACAAAACCCATGGCTGGAGCATTGTCTCTTTTTTCGGGCTCGATGATAATATTTTCTAGAGGAAAGTCCGGAAGAATTTCTTTGATTATTTTTTCATTCGCAGGGTCGGTGGAGATATAGATATCATCCATGGAATAATCATTTAAAAAACGTTCGAGGGTATTTTCGAGTGGGGTTTTTTCGTTTGTTAGTTTGATAAATTGTTTTGGGCGGGACTTACGACTTAGAGGCCAAAGCCTGGAGCCGGTGCCGCCGGCGAAAATGACGATTTTCATAATGTTGTTATTAATCTGAAATTAGAGGAACGAAAATAAAGCCAGGATATCTTTTTTCTTTATACTCCTTTTTTGAAATTTTATCAAGCACTACAATGTCTTGGGACGACTTACCGATTGGGGCTGTAAGGCGGCCACCTGTTTTTAGCTGATCTAATAAATCTTTGGGGATTTTTGGGGTAGCTGCTGAGATTAATATTTTATCAAATGGTGAAAACTCTGGCAAGCCCTTTGTTCCATCTGAACACAAAAATTGTACACACGAACCAGAACTCCCTTCGGTCGTTCGGTTCGGTGCAGGCACGTACTTTTTGACGTTAGCTTCGCCGAATTTTTTTAGTTCGGGTATGCGTTCGATGGCAAAGACATGACCATCTGCTCCAACAATCTCGGCAAGGAGCGCAGTAGTCCAGCCAGAACCGGAGCCGACATCCAAAACTTTGTCTTTCTTTTTTGGCCCTAGGAGTTCCAGCATAAAGGCGACGGTGTAGGGCTGGGAAATTGTCTGGCCAGAGCCGATGGGTAGGGGATGGTTGGACTCGGCTTCGTCTTTGTTTTGAGGCAACATAAAATCGGAGCGTTTTATTCTTTTGAAGGCAGAAATTATCGCAGGCGTTTTTAGGGTTTTTTCGGAAATGAGTTTGGTGATGAGAGACATATAATTTTGGTTATTGGTTTTTGGTCATTAGCGGTAAGAATGGTTATTAGTTGTGGGTCATAAGTAACTAAAGACTAACGACCTTTAACCCAACCTACTGCTTGAGACTTTAAACCTTAGACCTAGTTCGCAAAAACTTGACTTTTCTCTTTGGATATGATATACTGTATAGTAGAGAAGTGAAAACTGTGGCATTTTACCCCCTAGACCTTAAACGGGGGCAATCAAACAAAATAAAAGTGTTTTCCTGAGCCAAAAATAAGCTCGAGAAGCACGCAAACACATGCTATCAAAACAAAAATCCTCCTACGGAGGATCTCCCGCAGGGAGACAAAAACATTGGTGTAAAAGCCTTAAATAATCTATAATTTTAGGCCTGGCCTTAGCATTTTTAGGAATGCTTTTTTTATTTCCGAAAGTCGCCTACCCTTCTTCTGTGGATGCAAAGGGTTTAATTAAACTAACGAATATAGAGCGCGAGAAAGAAGGGTTGCCGGCTCTTTTATATAACGAGGTTCTGGCTTTGGCAGCTAAAAATAAAGCCCTTGATCTTCTACGGGAAGATTATTTTAGCCACTCAAGCCCTAAAGGAAAGGTTTTTTCGGACTGGGTAGAAGAGGCAGGATATTACTATTCTTATACCGGTGAAAACCTGGCAATGGATTTTATGACTAACGAAGGGGTAATGAACGGCTGGTTTAATAGCGGAAAACACAAGGAAAACATATTAAACGATGATTATCAGGAAATTGGAATGGCAACAATTGAGGGGCAGTTTAAGGGCAGAAAAACTGTAATAGTGGTACAAATCTTTGGCGCGCCGGCTAAAAAAATGGTAGAAGGGGGAAAAAATTACTTGGCATTAAGCAATGCTTTCTTGTTGCCTCGATTCTTAGACGCTAATACTTATGATATCTTTATCCCAAAGAGCAGCGAAAAAACCTTTGTTAAGCATAACGAGGTTAAAAAAGTGGCTGTCTTAAATAGCGGCCACTTAAAAACATACAGGGCTTACAATGATACGTACTGGGGCGAAGTTGATGCCAAGGAGTTCAGCTTTAGGAAAGTGAGGATTACTCTTTTAGGACAAGATGAGAAAAAAATGAACTTTTATCCTTTCTAGCATTATAATTACTATAACCAACTAACTCTTTTTTGTGAATTTATTTGATACAAGAGTTAGTTTTTTTATTACCAAAGCAGAAACGCAGCCGATTAAGGCACCGAACAAAATATCTAATGGGTAATGGACGCCAACATAAACACGGGACAGGCCGATTAGAATTGCGGCAACTAGGTAGTAGGCGCCTATTTTTTTGTTGAACAAAAAAAGTGTACAGCTAAAGGCAAAGGCGATGGTGGTGTGGAGCGAGGGGAATGACATTGTGGTTAATGGGGGGGAGATAAGAAGGTTAACTTTATCAATAAGAAAGGGGCGGGGACGGGAAATAAATTGGCCAATGACTATAGCTAGAGCGCCGCCAAGCAAGGCGCCGGCTATTGATTTTAGGGCGTTGCCTTTTGACAAGGTCTCCCCTTTCTTTGTTGGAGGCAGGAGGCCTAAGATAATAACAACAAAAAACAGCAGCCAAATTAAATAATCTGCCAGAAAGATGCCTGCAAGGTCTAAAATTGCGTTTTTAGAGGCCAAACCGTTAAGAAATTGAAAAATTTGTAAATCTAACATTTTTGTTATATAATTAATTTATGAATCTTGATGTACTAAAATATATTGCGGTGCCGATTGTGGCCGGGCTTATAACCCAGCTTATAAAAGTTTTGATTGACCTTATGAAGGATAAGTTTACCTGGGAGAGTTTTGTCCGACATGGGGGCATGCCTTCTTTCCACTCGGCGGCAACAGTGGCCATCACTACAAAGGTGGGGCTGGTGTTGGGTTTTGACTCTTTGCTGTTTACTGTTTGTTTAATTTTTACTTTTATAATAATGCGAGACGCGATTGGCTTTAGAAGTTATTTAGGAGAATTTGGAAGGGCAATAAATAATTTGTATAATAAAAAAGTAGTTAAAGAGGAATTAGGACATGCGTTTGGTCAGATTGCTGTTGGGGGTTTGGTTGGAATTTTGGTGGCGATGATATTATAGTCAAAATGCAAATCTACAAATGCATGCTAATCTACAAAT
>JABMQE010000084.1 GCA_013203415.1 Candidatus Falkowiibacteriota bacterium
AGGAAAAACACATGAAATAACAATGAAACAGGTTTGGCCAATAAGACAGCCACGGCCGATTAAAGAAAAAATGATTCCTACTGAACCGTTAATAAGCGGTCAAAGAATTATTGATACTTTATTCCCTATTGTTAAAGGTGGGACAGGATGTGTTCCTGGTCCTTTTGGAAGTGGTAAAACTGTTGTGCAACATCAATTAGCAAAATGGGCTGATGCTGATATTGTAATTTTTATTGGTTGTGGTGAGCGTGGTAATGAGATGACAGATGTATTGCAAGAGTTTCCAGAATTGGAAGACCCTAGGACTGGTGAACCTTTGATGAAACGAACAGTTTTGATTGCTAATACTTCTAACATGCCAGTGGCGGCCAGAGAAGCGAGTGTTTATACTGGGATTACTATTGGTGAATATTATAGAGATATGGGCTATAAAGTAGCGCTTATGGCGGACTCGACATCAAGATGGGCAGAGGCCATGCGCGAGATTTCTGGACGGTTGGAAGAAATGCCTGGTGAAGAAGGTTATCCAGCTTATTTAGGTTCTAGGACTGCTGCGTTTTATGAAAGAGCTGGCGAGGTAACTTGCTTGGGGTCGGAAGGACGGCGCGGGTCTTTGACTGTTGTTGGTGCGGTATCGCCTCCGGGTGGTGACTTGTCCGAGCCAGTGACGCAGAATACTTTACGAGTGACTAAAGTTTTTTGGGGACTTGATGCGCAGTTGGCATATCAGCGGCACTTTCCTGCTATTAACTGGTTAACATCATACTCTTTATATCTTGAATCGGTTGATGATTATATGCGTAAAGAAGCTGGGCAAGATTGGCCAGAAATGAGAACTTTATCAATGGAGCTTTTACAAAAAGAAGAAGAATTAAAATCCATTGTGCAGTTGGTTGGGATTGATGCCCTATCCCCTAAAGAGCAATTGGTTTTAAATACAACGCAGAGCATTCGCGAGGACTTTTTGCATCAAAATGCTTTTGATGATATTGATACTTATACTAGTTTGAAAAAAATGTATTGGATGCTTAAAGCAGTTTTAACTTTTCACGAGCAGGGGTTGGCGGCTTTGGATGCTGGGAAGAAGTTGAGTGAGCTTGTTGGGTTGCCGGTTAAAGAAGAGATTGGTCGAGCCAAGATGGTGCCGGAGAAGGAGATGGGTGATTTGGAGAAGTTGGTGGGGAAGATAAAGAGTGAGGTGAAGTAGACGTGTTGAGTGATTAGTGATTAGGAATTAGTGATTAGCTTTTCGTTTTTCTAATCACTAGTCACTATTTACTAATCACTAATAATAAATTTGAAAATAAAAAAAGCAGGCACCGGACTGAAAAAGCCAAGTGCCTTACTGCTGGAGTCCGTTGCGTCCGATGACGCTTTGGACATCCTGCCCGAACATTTTACCTCTAACGGGCATTTGAGGTGGCGGAGACCGCGACTACTCGACGTAGGTCGCGGCCACGTCAATATCCATAACATTCGGATGGTACCAACCACCCGAATGTTGAAGTTCCAGGAGCCGATCAGGCCCCCAAACTTCCTCCCCACTTAGGACCTGCGTTACTACGTAGGTCTCGGGGTGGGGCTCGGGATTAATGTCCACAAGGTGGACGTCAACCCGTAAGGACCCCTCGAACCAGAACTTTACGAAGAATCCCGGCCCCTCTTCCGCCACCTCTTTGAGGGACAGCAGCGAAACCCGCCTGCCACCCCTCTTGCTCTCCGCTACCGCCATGGCCACTTGCATGGCCTGGCGGATTCGGTACGGAAATTGGATCTTCATACTTCACCTCCAAGTAAGGAGGTTACCAGTGATTGCACTGGCACACCCCCGCAAAATAAGCGGGGTTCCAATAAACGACTTTATAAACGATTTTTCGCCTACAAAATTGTTTATTGGAATTAAGTATTTTATAAAGAGCGAATTCTATCGTATATATTATCATAGCATACTTTTATAAAAAAGTCAATGATTTTACCAATTTTTAGCTAAAATTAGCCATATATAAAAAATCTTACCACGCTTTAGCGTGCTAAGATTTTGCACACTAAAGTGTGGTAATGAATAATATAAAAAGTCCCGCATCTGTGGTCAAAATATCCTTCTTGCCAGATTATTTTTTCTTATAATGTTTGGTAATTTGGAAGACCTCGGCTCGGCCGTCATCGGTGATAAAAAATAAGGCCCGATATTTTCTATCAAGCCGAAAAGAATAAATGCCATGCCAGCGAGGTTCAAGAAGTTCTACGTGCAAAGAAGGGTGGCGAAGATTATTTTCAAAAAGAGATTTGGCTTTAAGCCACTTACCAGCAAGGTTACGCGTTTTGATAAATTGTTCGAGATCTTTTCTTAGCGGTTTTATTTGCATATTTTTTATCGTAAGAAGATTTACGAAGGCCGGAGCCCAAATCTCTTAAAAACTCTTGGGTGTAAAGATCGGAGTCCTGAAAATCTTTTTCTACTCCTTCGATTGAGTCCTTAACAGCAAATTCAAAAAACTTAGACGCAAATTTACGATAGGCCTCTGCTTGGCGTTTGAGTTGTTCGTATTCAGTTTTAGGAAGGGTAACTTTAGTCATTGATTTAATTGTAGATTCCACAGGTGAGTGTGTCAAGGCCATGCCATTCCTCCAATACGTCTCTAAGCTCTTCGCGACATTTTTCTAGACTTGTGGCCGAAGCCCAAACACCTTGGAGACTAGGAATTTCTCCAAAGTAAGATCCATCTTCTAAAATCTTATATCGAGCTTGCGCTAAATTTTTTAAAATATAATCAGTAATCATGTATTTATAATAAATTATCTAATAAATAAAGTCAAATAAACTATGTTAAAAGAGTATAAAACAATTAAAGAGTTAGCTGGTCCATTACTTATTGTTGATGGCATTGAGGGGATTAAATATGAAGAATTGGTTGATGTGGAACTTTCTGATGGGTCGATTAGGCGTGGGCGTGTTCTTGAGATTACGGATAAACAAGCAGTGGTGCAGATGTTTGAGGATACTCGGGGGATTAATTTGGAGAGTTCTAAGGCCAAGTTTTTGGGTAAGACAATGGAAATTGGAGTTTCTGGTGATATGTTAGGTAGGATTTTTGATGGAGCTGGCAGGCCAAAGGATGGGCAGCCGCCGATTTTGGCTGAAAAGAAAATGGATATTAATGGTGCGCCATTAAATCCGTATGCTCGTGATTATCCTAATGATTTTATTCAGACAGGTATTTCCACAATTGATGGGTTAAATACTTTAGTACGCGGACAAAAGCTTCCTATTTTTTCTGGTGCTGGACTTCCCCACTCCGAGATTGCAGCCCAGATTGCAAGGCAAGCAAAAGTCAGAGTTAATGCGAAACTACGAAAAGAATGCGAAACTACGAAAATGCGAAAAGTGGACGACGACGAATCCGGTGACGAGGTTGGTGATGCGTCACAGTTTGCTGTGGTGTTTGCGGCTATGGGTATTACTTTTGAAGAAGCTGAATTTTTTATTAATGAGTTTAAGGAAACAGGCGCTATTGAGCGAGCCACTCTATTTATTAACTTGGCTAATGATCCTGTGGTTGAGCGTATCACTTTGCCGCGCTTGGCTTTAACTACGGCGGAGTATTTAGCTTTTGAAAAAGGAATGCAGGTTTTGGTTATTATGACTGATTTAACAAATTATTGTGAGGCCTTGCGCGAGGTTGGAGCGGCTAGAAAAGAAATTCCCGGGCG
>JABMQE010000085.1 GCA_013203415.1 Candidatus Falkowiibacteriota bacterium
CCTGATTTTTTTGACCCATATTTATCCTTAGCTGAAATTTTAGATGAAAATGAAGAGCCTGAAAAAGCATACGATATTAGAAGAGAAGCCTTTAGAAGAGCTATGATTAAAACAGTTGATAAACGAGGTAATTGGCCGGAGAGTATGCCATGGGGATTTTTAGAGAATAGGCATCTAATCAGAGCATTGGTTGTTTTTGCCAGAGAACTTTGGGAACAAGAGAGACCTGACTATGCTCTTTATCTTTACCGTAAGTTATTAAAAACTAATCCTAACGATAATATCGGAGCAAGATATGAGATTCTAGCTATTCAATTGGGGTTAGACCCAGATTATGCAGAAGAAATGTTTCCCGCATCTATGCCTGGCGCTGTTGATGCTATAAAATCAGATGATTGGTTTCAAAAAAACGCTAAAAAGTTCCCCGAGGATTTTGACTGGTGGTTTAAGGCGGTAGGGGAGTAATGAAGAATAAAAACACATGAGCCTATGGTTAAATTCGGAAATATAAAGATAAAGATAAGGCCAATCAAAATTGCCTTTCTTGTTGATCCCAATAACGCAAAACAAGTTAGAGAAGCAATACAGCTAAGTTCTACAGTATGGGGTGGTGCTTATTGTCCGATTCTTACGATTTATAAGCAGATGCCCAAAAGTTGGAGAGAGGGACCAATCAAAGCACCTAAAGCTAAGAGTGTGGTTTTGGGCTATATCGAGGCGTTTGATCCTGATGTATTTGTCCAATTATCAAGAGAGATTCCAACTTATATAACAGATTTAAAATTAAAAGTTATAAAGTCTAATGAGATTTGGGGAATTTTTGATAAAGAGCGAAGTTTATCTCCAAAATATGGGATAGGAGTTTTTGAGATTTTTAATGATCTTTTCAATGAACATTTTAAATATAAATCAAAATATCCAGTAAAGGTTGTCATTCCAGAATTTCCAAAACAATATGGGCTTTTTTGGGCAAGTCTCTTTGGAGAGCTTCCCGCGAAGTTTATACCGATTGTTAAAAAATATTTTTCTGATCCTCTTGAAATCGAAGAACCTAAATTCAAATTAGAAGACATTAGTAGTTTATTAAAAGGAGATGTGATATTTCCAAGAAGAGCCACACAGCATGCTCTTAATCATCTGAGTCACTCTGGCTCAAGAAGAAACGCCTACGCATTTTTTTTAGATATTACAAAAGTTGAGGACATTATCGATTTTTGGAATTTAAGGGCGATGGGACGCAATGTTATGCCGATTCCTAAACAATTTCTTTCAAACGATCAATTAAAAAAAATGGTTATTGATTTTTTAAAAGTTCATCGTACGCACTGGGGACATAATAAAACAGTTTGTGACTGTGCATCAATTATTCGGTCTAGAAATTCAACGATGGAAGAAATTCAGGATTACGCAAAGACTCTTAATATCAAACCAGAACCGAACGATCCATCTAAAGACGGTTTCTTTTCTCTTCAACATTGGTATCCTAGGGTCTGGGATGAATGGGCTCGTGATAAAGATGGTGCAATCCCGGATGATTTTTTTGGAGATGGAGATTCAATAGAAGTGAGCGAGAGAGATGAGCTTAAAATATCTTTTAGTCCTCTTTTGCCAAAATTTGCAGATAAACATACATATCATGGAGAACCTCGATGTGTTAACGAAGTGAGTTTTCGTTTGTACGGTTCTGATCAGTACCTTGCAGAGGTTTTCCCTAAATCGTCAGGGAAGAATTTTATCCGTTCTATTTCAAGTTTTGGTTCTTTTCACGGCGATTGGCGTGTGGGAAGAAACGGCTTGGTAAAATTCGTTAAAGATAATTTTACTGATAATTGGGATATACCCGAATCACAAAAAGTAGTATTTGCCTGGCTACAAGATCAGGGTTGGGAAACAGAATTATCTGCGCCTGGGTTGCTTGCTAAACAAATCTACAAAAAACTCGATGGGCATGCGCTTTCATTGGCTAATGAAAAATTGCTTGGGCTTTTAGAGCATATGAATGGTGGTTCTGTCCAGTCTAACGGGCAACCTGTTATGAATAACAGGATTCGTCAAGAAAGAGAGCTACCAATAGGCGAAATTAAAAGCAAGCTCCGGAATCTATCTAGGAGTAGTAATCTTTGTGATTATCTGATTTCAAAAGGGATATTTCATATAGGATTAAAAGTACAATGCCCTCATTGTATTAGGCGTTCATGGTTTCCTGTAGATAAGATTGCAGAAGTCTTTACTTGTCCAAAGTGTCTCAATACATTTTCTGCGATAGGGAATATAGAAAATGGGCAGTGGTGTTATAAAACAATTGGCCCGTTTAGTGTTCCCGGTTATGCAGATGGAGCGTATGCAACTCTTTTGGCATTGGAATTTTTTACTGGTCGTAAGTTAACAACTTTACTTGCGACGCCGACTTTAAATTTTACTGCTAAAGCGAACAATAAGAAAGATATAGAGGCCGATTTTGCACTATTCTGGCAGGATTCAATATATGGGAAAAAAAGAGATGGAGTTCTTTTCGGCGAATCTAAAACTTATAATCAATTTACAAAGAAAGATTTTGGTAGAATGCGTTATTTAGCAAAAAGTTTTCCAGGAGCAATAATAGTATTTTCCACGCTACGCAAAAAATTAACTCCAATAGAAATTAAAGGTATCGCCGGTATTGCGAAGGCTGGAAGAAAATTTTGGAAGAGCGAAAGACCGATTAATCCAGTACTTATTTTGACAGGCAATGAACTTTTCAGCTTGCATGGCCCTCCATACTGTTGGCAAGATGCCGGAATTAAAAATAAGTTTAATCATATAAGAGGTTTGATTAGTATTTGTAATGCAACTCAACAAATCTATTTGAATCTGCCCTCCTGGGAGACGGAATGGCATGAAAAATGGGAAAAACAACATCAAAAAAGAAAGATGAAAAATAAAATAGTCGAAGATAAAAAACCAGGGTAGGCGATACTATGCTTTTAAAGTTGTTCCATTTGAGACAATACTGAAGGCCCCTTTTCGTGTCTCATTTGTCTCATTTGTGTTAAAATGTGGTAAAATAGCCCCGACCGAGACG
>JABMQE010000086.1 GCA_013203415.1 Candidatus Falkowiibacteriota bacterium
AGGGCTGGCCTTGGTAAGGGGGAGATAATTTTTGATTTATTTATTTATGCATCCTTGGTTCTTTTTAGGATTCCATTTTTTCTTTGGTATTCGCGTTTTTCGTTTTTTTCTATTTTTTTAAGAATCTCGTCTTCTAAATTTATTTTTAAGATTTCGGCCAGGCCAAGGAGGTAGATGGTGATGTCTGCGAGTTCTTCACCAATATCCGGCAGTTTTTTGTAATAAGCGCGGTTAGCTTCGGCTACTTCTTCGTAGAGAAGGCAGAATTCTTTGTGGACATCAGTGACGTTGAAGCCCTTGGCGACTTTGTTGGCGTATACTTGTTTTTGGAGTTTTTTGAGGTCTATCATTTTAGTTTGTTTATTGCTGTTTTGATTCTCTTTGCTGTTTTTTCTTTACCGAGAGCTGATATTATATCAAAAACATCGGGTGAGTTTTTTTGGCCGGCCAATGATACTCGCAGGGGCCAAAAGGCCTCGCTTCTGGTGAGATTGTTTTTTTCCCGAAGATCGTCTAAATTATTGCGTATTTTTTCGGCATCACAGACAGCATCACCCTGGCATTTGCTTATATTCGAGTGGAAGAGATTAAGTGCTTTAATTGTTTTTTGTTTGTCTGACTTTTTTGGAATTAAGAGGTCTGGTTTGTATGTTAATTCTTTTTGGAATATAAAACTGGTGAGCTCGTCTATGTCACTTAACTTTTTTAGACGGTCTTGAGCTAGTTTTGTTACAGAATCGGTTAGTTTGTTTTTGGAAAATGGTTGGCAGAGGCTCACGAGTTCTGAGGGTTTCAGTTTACGTATATATAAACTGTTTAGCCAATCAAGTTTTTCTACGTTAAACACAGCGCCGGCTTTTTGAACTTTTTCCAGTTTAAAGTCCTTGATGAGTTCTTTGGTGGTGTAGATTTCTTTGTTAGTTCCGGGGTTCCAGCCGAGAAACGCGATAAAGTTGATTAAAGCATCTTTTAGGTAACCTTTTTTTAGATAATCTTCTACTGCTACGTCGCCTTGGCGTTTCGAGAGTTTGGATTTGTCTGGATTGAGTAACAAGGGAAGATGAGCGAATTTGGGCGGAGCCCAGCCAAAGGCCTGGTAGAGGATGATATGTTTTGGGGTAGAAGAGACCCATTCTTCACCGCGGATAACATGGGAGATTTTCATTTCGTGGTCATCTATAATATTGGCTAAGTGGTAGGTTGGGTAGCCGTCGGATTTGAGTAAAACTTGGTCGTCTATTATTTTATTATCAAATTCAACTTCGCCTCGGACAATGTCTTTGAATTTGGTAGTCCCCTCTTGTGGAACTTTGAGTCGTATTACGTGGGGTTTAGGCATGAGGCATGAGGCATGAGGCATGAGGTCGTTATTACGACAATGGCCGTCATATTTGGGAGGTTGCTTTTGGGACTCTTGCTGGTTACGGACCTTCTCGAGTCGACTTGGTGTGCAGAGACAATAGTAAGCATGGCCGGATTTGACTAAATTTTCTGCATGTTTTTTGTAGATTTCTAAACGTTTTGATTGGGTGATGATTGGTTCGTCGCTTTCTATGTTAAATTGTTTGAGCGTGGCGATGAGTGACTCGGTTGCGCCTTTTATTTGTCTTTTTTTGTCTGTATCTTCTATTCTAATTAAGAAAACGCCTTTATTGTGTCTTGCAAATAAAAAATTATACAAAGCAGTGCGAAGGGAGCCAATGTGAAGATAGCCAGTTGGACTGGGTGCGAAGCGGACGCGGGTTTGGTTTTTTGTTGACATGCGAGATTATATGTGTTAATGTTTGGTAAGTTGGAAATGCTAAAAAATGAGCCACCCTAACGGGTGATCAACTGTAAAGTTGAAAAGGAGGAAGACGATGATCTTTAATCCGCCGGAAGAGCTGCTTAAGGTTATTCGATTTAAGGATGTTAGGATGGAGTTGACGCTTCCCACTTTCAATGACGTGGAGAAGTATGGCTGGGTATCTATGATGTTTTTCGCTGCAGTTAGGGATTTTTTCCGCGTTGATGCTACCAGACGGCATATAGACCCAGATATTCTTTTCGTTTTCAGTAATCCTATCATTAATGCAGCAGAGCATGGGAATCGGTGGGATGAAGAAAAGGAAATAAAAGTGGGTCTTTGGTTTGGTGAAGGAGGAATTCTTTTCGGGATTAAAGATGAGGGCGACTTCTATACTCAACAGCCGGTAAAGGTGGGTGTTGAAGCGCGAATACCTTTTTCATCTACATCAACTCGAGAAAGGGAATTTGGGACACCTGGTGATGGTATGAAACATATCTACTATAAGGCGGATCATATTATAGTGGATACAGAGCAGGGTGTTCTTTATTTGGTGCTTATGACTACCTCGATAATAGAGGAGGATTAGGAGTTTATAAAGATGAGTCGAGAAAGGAGCAGGAGATGTCGGATGAGAGAAAGCATCGGGTAGTGATATCCGAGGGTGATGAACAGACAGTTGAGCGTACCAAGGCTGAGTTGAAGGCGATGAATTGGGTGGCTTTGGTAGACACCCTTCTTCGGACTCATGCAGCACATTTACAAGGTAGAGATGTTGATTATGCCGTTGTTTACAACTTGGTTGTGAATCACGGAACTTGATCAATCTTTGTCGATTATTATGGAGTTCTTGTGGTCGTGTCCCGACCTGCGTTTACGTGGGCCGGGATTTTTCTTTGGTTAGTTTTTCTTTAAATATGAGCCAAGAAAATACGACTATTGCGTTCCAGATACGTTTGATACGTTTTGGTTGGAGGATGAGGCGGAAGAGCCATTCGAGGCCTATTATTCGTAAAAGTTTGGGTGCTCTTGGGGTTTTTTTGCTTATATAATCAAAACTACCGCCAACGCCCATGGCGATGCGAACAGAGGGAATTTTTGATAAGTTTTCGGATATCCATTTTTCTTGTTTAATTTGGCCTAAGGCCACGAACAAGATATCTGGTTCTGCTGTGTTTATTTTAGCAATATTATCGCTATTACTCAAGGTGGAAGGACTGGGGATTGTTTTTGAGGCATGAGGCATCCTTCGACTCTGCTCAGGACAGGTGAGGCATCCTTCGACTCTGCTCAGGACAGGTGAGGCATTAAGGTCTATTTTTCCGCCGGACTCGGCGCCGGCTATTTTTAGGTTGGAGAATTTTGATTTGAGAGTTTGAGCGGTTTTTTTGGCGACGCCCTCGCTGCTTCCTAAGAAATATACTGACTTCCCTTTTTCTGATGCGAGTTGGCAGATTTTGATTAGGGTGTCGATGCCGGTGTGGCGATTTAGTTTTTTGTTGTAAAGAAATCTGGACGCGAGTTTAAGGCCAAAACCGTCTGGGATATTTAAATCGGATTGGTTTAGGATTTGTTTAAAGTGCTTATCTTTTGTGCTGGCGACTAAGAATTCGGGATTTGGGGTAAAGATGGTGTGTTGGCTATTGGAATTTAAAAAATCCTCAATTTTATTATTGAGTTCTGGCTCGATGAGGTTATCTAGCAGGATATCGAGGATTGTGGTTTTCATATGTTTTATGGCTTGAGTTTAGCATATTTTATAAAGGTTGACAAAAAATTTTTGTTTGATATAATTATAGTATGAAAGAGACAACGAACAAAGAAATATTAGGCGCTATTAATAAATTTGCTGATAAAACAGAGAAGCGTTTTAGTGGTCTTGAAAACAGAGTGGGCAGCTTAGAAAAAGGTCTGGGAGAGATGAGAACAGAAATGGTAACAAAGGATTATCTTGTTGAGAAGCTTTTTGATTTACGAGGTGATATTATTTCGGTGGTAAAGAAAGAGGATGTGAAAATGGGAAAATTAGTAGAGATATTAACGGATAAGAAGATTATTACAACAAAGGATGCGCAGGCTGTTTTGTCGATGGAACCATTTGCTAAATTGTTTCCGCAGTCGGTGAGATAGTTTAGTTTTTTAAAATAAATTATGCTGCCAGGACTGTTTCTATAAATAATCCTTTTATCAAAAAATTTTAATAAAATAGGTATGAAACTAAAATCAAAAGTTTTTATTTTTTTGTTAGTTGCTGTTGTTTTGGCTCCAAGCGTGCGGGCCGAGGGTTTTAATAAAGATTATATTATTTCGGATGACCAAATGACAGATTATGAATCTATGGGCATGTTTGATATTATTGATTTTATTAAAGACAAGGGCGGATCGCTTTATGGCTCTAAATTTATGGATTTGGATGGCCGGGAAAAATCAGCTTCGGCTTTAATTTATAATGCAAGCCAAACCTACAAAATTAATCCAAAGGTTCTTTTAGTAACTTTACAAAAAGAGCAGAGTTTGGTAGAAAATCCAAACCCAAGCCAGTATAATTATGATTGGGCAACAGGCTGGGCAGTTTGCGACGGCTGTAATTTGAGCGACCCTAAGGTATCAAAGTATAAGGGATTTGCTTCTCAGATTGATGGGGCGGCCGGAGGTTATGATTGGTATATAGACCAGTTTACGGCTAAGAAGAATACCTGGCTTATTTGGCCGGATAAGGCAACAACGATTGACGGTGAAACAGTGGTACCGGCTAATATGGCGACTGCGGCTTTGTATAATTACACCCCTCATATGCATGGGAATGAAAATTTTTATAATCTTTGGAATGAATGGTTTTCTTTGGCTTATCCAGATGGTTCTTTGCTGCATGCCGAGGGAGAGAGCGATATTTGGGTGATACAAGGCGGATATAGAAAGACGTTTAAGTCGCTTTCGGTTTTGCAATCCAGATATGATTATAGCAATGTGATGACTGTGCCTAAGGGTGAGATTGAAAAATATTTGATTGGGCCGGAAATAAAGTTTTCTAATTATTCCCTGCTTCGGACGCCCAATGGAGCGGTCTATCTTTTAGTTGATGATGAAAAGCGATGGATAACTTCGATGGAGGTTTTTAGAACTTTGGGCTTTAATATTCAAGAAGTTGAAGAAGTGGAAGCATCGGATTTAACAGATTATACGAAAGGAGAGGATATTACTTTGGAAAATGCCTATCCAACAGGCGGGCTTTTGCGGGATAATGTGTCTGGAGCAATATATTGGGTTAAAGACGGTGAAAAACGTTTGATTACTGATTGGTCGGTAATTAATATAAATTTTAAGGGATATGTTGCAACTAATGTGACTGGCGGGGAATTGGAAAAATATACTACCGGAAGTTCGGTAAAGATAAAAGACGGCACTTTGATTAAGTCGCCCGCAAAGAGTTCGGTTTATGTAATTTCCGAAGGAAAAAGAAGGCCGATTGAATCAGGAAAAACATTTATAGAAATGGGATATAAGTGGGAAAATATAAAGGTTGTGCCGCAGCATGTGGTTAATTTGCATCCAGAAGGAGAGTTGGTGGTTATTAGTTTTTAGTTTACTAATTTGACATAAGTTTAACGTTTTTGGTATTATTTATGTATGAATCAAGATTTAGAAAAACCAGTTACAACAAAAGATTTAGGTGAATTCACTGATGAGGTGATAATGCCAGGTGTAGAGCATATTGTTAATGATTCCGAAAAAAGAATGGGTGAAAGAATTGGTTCTGTGGAACGGGAGGTTTTGTCAAATCGGAATGGAATAAATACTATTTTAGAGAAATTGCAGCGAATGCAGGAGTCGCTTGATAAGATGGGCGCAGAGCAAAGTAGAAATAAGTTGGAGGTTAAAGTTATTGATTGGCTTTGCAAGAGGGTTGATGTTTTGGAAAGCAAGCTGGGTGTTGAGCCAGAGCCGATACCGAGGGAATAATTATGCTTTATTTAGATATTATTTAATGATTTTACCACTGGCGAAGCTGGTGGTTTTTTGATAAGGTATTATCATGATTATAAAAGTGGTTCCAAAAATTAAACTGCCTTTGGGTGCGAATTCGGTTTTTGATTATCGTTATGATGGTGATATTCTGGTGGGGCAGATAGTTGAGGTGGGATTTCGAAGTTTGACTGTAGAAGCATTGGTTTTAGAAATTAGACTTTCGACCACTTCGACAAGCTCAAGTTCTAACGAAAATGATAAATCAGAAACTAGACGGTTTAAATTAAAATCTATCACCAAGGTTTTGAGTGATGAGCCCATGGTTAGCGAAAGAGAGATTGAGATTATGAAGTGGATTAGTGAGTATTATTTTGTAGCGTTGTCAGTTGTGGTGAGGATGTTTGTGCCAGACGTTATCAAAAAATCAAAAAAACAACCCTTCGACAAGCTCAGGGCGGGGAAAAACAAAAAAACAATTATTGGGACTGATGCTTTTAAGTTGACTGTGATGAGGTCGCGGTTGGGTGAGATTAAGACGGCTATTGACGAGGTTGTGGGGAGTGACAAGAATGTGCTTTTTGTTTGGAATGATTTTAAGGAAAAAGTTTTGGTTTATATTAAGTTGATTGAGCAGAGTTTGAGCGAGGGCAGGCAAGTTATGATAATATTGCCGCAAGTTGTAGACATTGAGTTTCTTCAAGGGTTTTTAAAACCAAGATTTGGCTTAAAATTGGTGATATTACACGCGGGAATGGGAAAGATAGCTCAATATACCTCTTGGCGCAGAATACAGCAGAACAAGGCGAAAATTATTTTGGGAACAAGGTCGGCTATTTTAGCACCAATTCCGAATCCGGGATTGATTATAATTGATGAGGAAGAGTCGAATGATCACAAGCAGTATGATATGAACCCACGTTATGATGTTAGAAGAATCGTTGCAAAGTTGGATTGTAAGGTTGTGCTTAGCAGCTCGAGTCCAAGGATTGAGAGTTATCAGAAACTAAATAATGCGAAACTACCCTTCGACGCGGCTCAGGGCAGGCGAAAGCACATGCGAAACTACCATTCGGCCTCGAGCTCATGGCCGAGAGGCGAAAATACGAAAGAGTTGGTTAAGTTAGTTAGGCCTTTTGAGCGGGTTGAGCTGGTGGATATGATTAATGAGCTTTCGCGAGGTGAGTATTCGCCAATAAGTTCGCGGATGGAAGAGGAAATGAAATCGGTCTTGGAGAGGGAGCGGAAAGTAATTTTGTTTTTGAATCGGAAAGGGATGGCGACAATGGCGCTTTGCAAGGATTGCCAGCATTTGTTTAAGTGTTCTAACTGCGGGATGCCTATGGTTTATCACGAGCAGACAAAGGAGATGGTTTGCCATGGTTGTTCCCAAAAAGAGGATATTTTTTTATCTTGCCCTAAGTGTTCCGGAGAAAATATTAAGTTTGTGGGGACGGGGACAGAAAGAATTGAAAAAGAGGTTAGGAAGTTGTTTCCAAACAAAAAAGTGATTAGGATTGATAAGGATGCTAAGTATTATAAAATTGATATTAATAAATATGATATTATTGTTGGGACGCAGTTATTGCTTAAAGATTTTAAGAAAATTGATAATGTTTCCTTGTTTGGGATTGTTTCTTTGGATATTATGATGAGGAGGCCGGATTTTAGAATGAGTGAGAAATTGTATCAGTTGGTGAGTAAAATTTTGGTTTGGACACGTTTTAATAGAGCGCCTAAAGTTTTGTGGCAATCATATTCTTTTTTTGCTTCGGATGAACGGGACGAGAAAAACGAGTTGGTTGATTTGGCAGCAAGACAGGATTATCCGGGTCTTTTTGAAAGAGAGATTAATATGAGAGAGAAACTGGGCTATCCCCCGTTTTTACATTTAGTAAAGTTTATTTACAAAAATTTTAATCAAAAAAATACGCAGTCAGAAGCGCAGAAGTTGGCAAGTAATTTGCGTGGTTTGAGTTTTTCTGGAGTCCAAGTGATTGGGCCGATTGAGCCATTTGTTAATAAAGTAGGGCCTAATTATATTATTAATGTTGTTTTGAAAGTAAAAGATTTGCAAATTTTGCAGAAGATTCCGTTGCAGATGCTTAAGGGGTGGTTGGTTGATGTGGAGCCGGAGGTGCTTTAACGCACGATTCACGAGGCACGTAACACAACTCAATTGTGATACGTGTATCGTGAATCGTGAATTCAGAACGATTTATTTGGATTTTTGGAAGAGCTGTGATATAATATTACCATATGAAATTACCTAGAATAAAATTTCCCTGGAAAAAGGAGAAGACGCCGCAGGTGGCGGATTTTCGGGTTATTTTTATGGGGAGCGGGAAGTTTGCAGTGCCAGTTTTGCAAGATCTTTTGAATTTTGAGAGATTGCTTTCGGCCGGAAAAATTGTTTTGGCACTTTTTAGCCAACCAGACCGGCCCTATGGCAGAGAGAAAAAGATGGCCACTACCCCTACCAAAGAAATAGCTTTGAAATATAAAGTACCGATTTTGGAGCCCGTGAAACTAAACGAGGCCTGGGCTAAGAAGATCGAGGGCTTGCATCCGGATTTGATTGTTGTTTGTGATTATGGCTTACTTATCCCGCGCGAGATTTTGGGCATCCCTAAATTTGGTGTGATAAATATTCATCCTTCGCTTTTGCCAAAATACAGAGGGTCATCGCCTATTCAGCAGGCAATTTTGGATGGCTGTGGCAAAACAGGGGTTAGTATTATATTGGTTGACGAAAAGTTAGACCATGGCCCTGTTTTGGCTCAGAAGAATGAGAAAATAAAAAACGAAGATACTTTTGGAAGTTTGAGAGACAGGTTAGCGCAAATTAGCGGGCGGATGCTGATAGATTTTTTACCAAACTATTTGAATGGGAAATTTAACCCAAAGGATCAAAATCATAAAAAAGCGACTATCACTCGAGAATTATCGCGAGAAGACGGAGAAATAAAATGGAGCCGGCAGTCAGACCATATTGAAAGGATGGTTCGGGCTTTAACCCCATGGCCTGGGTGTTATACGCGCTATAATAATAAAATTTTGAAAATTATAGAAATAAAGAAATGCAAGGGATGTAAAAATGCCAAGCCAGGCACAGTGTTTTTAACAAAAGATAAAGAGGTTGCTATAAACTGCAACAAAGGGGCAGTGATTATCAAGAAATTGCAGATGGAGGGCAAAAAGATAATGACTGCCAGGGATTTTTCGCGAGGGTATCGAGATTTTGTAGGAAGTGTCTTGCGTTAAGGAGGTTGCTATGCAAGCAGTGGTCAGGTTGTTTCAACAGTTTTGGCGAGGGATACAGCGAGAGATGCGTGATACAGTGTGCGATGTTTTCTATTTTGGCATGCACGAATGATTCCAGGAGGAAGGGCTCTTTATCTCTCACCTTCCTCTATAAGGTCTATTGACGTTTGTCCGGGTTTGTATTCCTCCCGCTTGGACAGATTGTTAATAGGCCTTTTCTTTTTATAAAAGATGTCAGTATTATCAGCCAGAGGCTGATCACCCGCGAGGGTGATAATACTGATTTTAATACTGACATAAAAAAAGCCCGACTAGGTTCAGCCGGACTTTATAGTTACCTGTGGGGTAAAATTATTTCTTTTTAGCTTTCGGTTTCCAATCTTCGATTACAATTTTGCCTGTCCTTGTGTCAGCTGTGACTATAATCTTCTGCCCGGCTTTAAGCTTTAATGCCCGCACAATGTCCGGCGAAATAGAAACTGCATAGCTGTACTTCGAATTCTTAAAAAGTTTTCTTTTTTTCCTAATTTTCATGGGTTTATTATTATTTTTTAAATAGATGCCACTATAGTGGCATTGTCGATGCCATCATGATGGCATCTATTTTTATTATAGCATACTTTTGGAAAGAAACAAAAATCGCCTTTTGGCGATTCTTGAAATTTTATTTTTACTTTTTTCTTTTTTTCTCTCTTTGCGAAAGAGCGCTACCTGCTGTGGTCTTTGCAGGTTTGCCAGTCCTTCTGCTTCGAAGCTGTTTTGAAGCAACTTTGGCAACTCTTCTACTAGTGACTTTTTTGGCCATATCATTTTTCTCCTTGAGGTTAAAATTTCACTTAACCTTTAATTATTTTTCGAATTAAAAAAATCCTTTCCTGCAATCATTACATCTATATCTTGGAATTTTTGCTTCAAAAGTCAACCCATTAAGTTTAGAAATATTACCACTATTATCAGGACTAAATTTGATTTCTTCGTGAATATTGAAACTTTCACATTTAGGGCATTGTTTTTTGTTTGTTTCTTGCATATTATTTATCGCCCTCTCTCTCTATCATCTCCTCCACCTTTCGCTTCGCCTCCTCTAAAAGTTCTTTGGCTTTTTTGCGGGCTTGGTGGGACTCGCGGACAAGGTTGGCGATTTTTTGTTGGGTGGGCTGTGGTAGTGTTGGAATTAAAATATTCTTAATGTCCTTATAGCTGATGTTTGTCTGTACGCCGCCTGTGCCTATCCTTTCCAGTTGATAAACTCCAACTATAGAATTTAGCAATAGCGCCAGATAATCTTTATCAATGTTTTTAGGGCTAAATTTTAAAATACGTTGGTTAACACTGCACTTAGGAATATCTTCTGGGATTATGGCAGACATACCAATAGTTCCAGACATAGATAAAATAATATCTCCGGGTTTAGCCGCGTCTTTTAAGGACAACAAATAATCTTGTTCTGATAAATAAGCTGTATTAGATAAATCTATATATCCTTTTTTTATATTGTTTATTCTAATCAAGGGGACGCCTTCTTCTTGATAATTTTGGCTTTTGAAAGGAAAACCAGTAGAATAGTTTGCTACAAAATTTTCTAAAATTTTTGGTTTTTTATTCTTTATTTTATCCAACAACCTCTCATATCGCGGTTGGAAATATTCCGCATCCAAGCGACTGGCCTTTTGAATGTCGGAAAGATTAACAATACAGGACAAGTCCTCGTCAGCCTCAAAATCCTTTAACCCTAGCCCCTCCAAAAACAAATCTTCGGCTTGAGAGTAGAGGAATTTGGAGCCCTCAAAATTTTTCCATGCCGCATCTGACAATTCTTTAACTTCGTTCTGAAAAGATAACGGTAAAATCGCAATTTTAAATTGTCTTAACTCCTGGGCATTAACATTAGCTTGGTTGACTGCGCGTCGTGAATATCTACGGATTTGCTTTTTACCAAAAGAGGAGTTGAGAAAAATATTAAGATAATCAGGCAAAATTCCTGAATTTTTTTTTACTTTTAGCCTCACCAAATAAGAAGCAAAAACTGATTTACCATCTAGCTTAAAAATTCCGGTTCTACCGACAAATTCCTCGGAGTTGACTCGGTTAAACAATACGTCATTCTTCTCTAATGCATAATCTCTAAAAATATTATCTGGAATTTCAACAGATTTTGTCTTATCGCCAAACAGAAAACCATAATCTATGTCATCCATTTTGAAAATTGGGTAGCCAATTTTTTCCTCGTTCATCGCCTTAGAGAGCCCATACTGGCAAAGGCTTACACAATCACCTATTGACTCCCAATTACCTTTCGAAAAATCAATAAAATACTCCGGCTGGTAGTATTCCGCATCAAGCCGGTGCGCGCCTTCGAGTTGGGATTTTTGGATTATGGAGTAGGTTATCATAAATTTCTATATGGATTCTTTCTTTTATTCTGTCTCTGCTTAAAACGCTTAGCTCCTTCGTCATCAATTGCTTTATCACGTATTGGTTTTACTTCCTCTTCCTCTAAATGTTCAAGAAAAGAATTTAAAGATTTAATGTCAATAACATCAATCAACGAATATTCACTCCTTCTATCTTTCTGGTATATATAATTTACCTCTATTTGAAAATTTTTATCTATCTTCAAAGCGGGAAGATTTACATGTTCCAAATTAACCTCTAGTAAATTGTCAAAATTGTCACAAACTATAATTGGTTGCCTTATTATACGATATAAACTTTTTTTATCATCCATTATTGACCCTATATTTAACCGTTCATAATGTATCATTGCATTTAAGGATTGACTTAATGCTTTGTAAATTACATCCTCTTTGTTGGTGTTGGTAGAAAATAATTTAGCAACTTTTTCGTCGGTTAAATAATGAAAGGGGTCGGTTGTTGCATCTCCAGCCATTCTCAACCCTTCACCAACTAATTCCAAGTTAAAATCATTCTCAACTTTTTCAACTGCTTTTTTCATATCCTTATCATCAAACCAAAAGACAACTTCCTTATCTATATACTTACACTCAATAAAAAGTTGAATGGATATATATTTTTCGTTTCCGGCCACAGGAAAAAGTTTTTCAGCAACTACATCTATTTCTTTGGTTTTGTCTGAGGTGTTATCATAATAATAAGGACTAACCAATACATCCCATTTTCTTCCTCTCAGGACATTAACCACCTTATGATGGGTAATCATTCCGCTTTTCTGTATTAAATTTTCTACTTTTGAATCCATATATTAGCTATTTAAAATCAATTAGGCTCTTGATAATGTTTTCTAATTTTTACAACCAAGGGAGAATATTTCGGTTTATCGACTAATCTAACAAGCTGTTCCTCAATTCTGGTTATTAACTCTCCTTCCAAATTTATGTCTTTAAGTTCCCTATTTAAATCTTCTAAGTAACCTTCTATACGCCAACCTCCCTCATCAATTGCTCCTTTTAATAATTCAATTGAACCGTAGATAGCACCCATTTTTCCTTGTTGAGAATACTTAAACACTTCCAATTCCCTGGTTCTTCTGTTTACTTCCTTTAAGTTGTTTTGTAATGTAGAAAGCAATTCTTTCACAGATGCAATTTCTTTTCCTGTTTCTGATTTCAAGTTATTAATCGTTGAACTGAGCGTTTTTTCTAATTCACGCACTTTATTACCAACCTCCGCCAATATAACTGTTTTTAGATTTGCGTCCTTTTCTTCCGCAAAAGAATCGAATTTTTGTGTGAATTCTTTTTCGAAGCTCACTATTTTTGTTTGAATATCTGACAAGAGCTTACCATCTCTCTGCTTGGCCAAATCGGAAATGTTCTCGTCTTGTATATCCTTAAAAACCTCTAAATCATTCTTTATCTCTTTTTTTGAAGAAGAAAGGTTTTCGTTTACTTCTTTTCCAAGATCGGTAAGTGTTTTTTCTTGCCGTCCAAGACTATCTTTTAGTGGTTTAACATTGAAGAGATAAAATGCACCACCTAAAAGCACGAGAATCGTTACAGATATCCCAAGGTATCCTATATTAATGGTCGCTAACTTTTCCATTAAATCTGCAATTTCTATAATGGTTACTGTGGTGGTTGGCATAGTTTTGTAGTTACTCCCAAGAACTATATTTTCGCTCTCTAGCGAATTTAATAAACTCATCCGCAATCTCACCCAAATCATGCTCTATGATTTTTCGACCTTTGCTGTCGTGGGCGCCTTTTTTGTAGATTTTGTCGCCAGAATTGTCTTTGCCTGGTTTTTTGGAGACGGCCATGAAAACTGGATAATTCTTGATTGGCTCGCCAGCTTCCTTGCCCCATTTTTGCAAAAATAAAACACTGGTTTTAGTGCCAGTGTGAGGTTTAAAAGTGTTACCATGAAGGCCGACAATTGCCAGAATGCGAGCTTTATCTAAAAGATAATCACGAACATATTCCATATTAGTGTTATTGAGCACGCCCTGAGGCAAAACAATAGCCATACGACCGCCAGGGCGAAGCATGTCAAGAGTGCGTTCGACAAAGAGGATATGACGTTCTATTTTATTAATTAATTTACCTTTTTTCTTACCAAAATTATACTGACGCAGGATTCCAGCATCTTTTATTTCGCCTGCGAAGGGTGGATTTGTTAGTAAGATATCGAAATTAAAATAATGAAAAGTTTTCTGATTTTCAATATTATCAGCAGGATTGTCTAACTTTAAGAGCCGGGATTTTAACTTAGCGCGCGCATCAAGCAAATTTTCATCCTCGCCCTGCCATTCACGAGGGTCAAGAGTGTTGAGTTTAAACATGTGGGAACGGCCATCACCTGCAATAAGCATTAAAGCGCGAGAAACTTTGGAAATTTCCTCGGCAAAATCTATGCCCCAGATATGCTCTTTAGCATACTCTTTCATAGCGTCATCAGATTTATTTAAATGATTATCTCTAACCCAATACATAGTATCAATGAGGAAACCGCCCGAACCCGAGGCGCAATCAATCACATACTCGTCTTTTTTGGGGTTTAACATTTTTACTGCCATATCAATCACGTGCCTTGGGGTAAAATATTGTCCTTTTTTGCCTTTGGCAACCTCGGGAATAAGATGCTCAAACGCCTCATCAATAATCGAAAGATCAGAGCCCAAAAGACGAACCCTTTCCATCTCTCCGATAACGATTGATAGATGTTCGGGTGAAAGATTTATTTTTTCCTGCTCGAGAAAAGTGCCAGGCCACTTTTTGATGGCGCTTTTAAAAAGCTCGTCTATTGTCTGGTGGGTTTTTTCTGGGTCTTTATATTTTCTAAAAAGCACTTCTTTGTCTGGTCGGTTCAGCTTGGCTTCCTGCTCGTCATAAAGCTTGGCATAAATTAATTTAAAAACTTCATTAAAAACGTCGACTCCTGCATTGGCTAGTACCAATTCTTCCATTGATTCGATAACTTCTTTAAGATTTATTTTATCCGTAGTATGCCCAAAATATGTTTTTTTCGCTTCCAATAAATCGTCTATTGTTTTATCAGCCGAGGGTAAATCAGGGAGTGTGTCACTAAACTCTCTTGGGTAGGGCCGGTAAAGTATAACTCGCTTAACTCCGTTTGACCAAACACCAATCTCTGAACCCTCGGCATTAAGATAACTTTTAAGCTGCTCAATTCCTTTTTTGTCACTTGGGATTTTAAGTTCAAAAATGATAAAAGGTGTAATCTTGTCTTTTTTAAAAATTACAATATCAACCGACTTTTTATGGATTTCCCGGCCAAAATGAACACTTTTCTCGACTTCTATTCGGTCATAGGGATACTTATAATCAGTATTAAGCTTATGAAGCCAGAGTTGACGAATAATTTCCTCTGGTCTGCCCTTTTGTTTCTCTTCGTCATAAACTACCCGCAATCTTTTTGATTTAAGACATTTAACATAAAATTTACCTTTTTCTTCTTCAGTAATTTTTAAAACCTCATCAATTTTAACATCCGCAAATTCTTTAAGGCCGTATGCAATATCAGGACTACGAAAAACTTTATCAATGATTTCTTTGGTTTTATTTAGTTTTTGGGTTGGCATATTATTTTATTATTATCTTTTTAAATTCATTATTCTTTAAGAGAGCTAATAATGTCGGTACGAGTTTGTTTTTTGTCCCAAAATATTTTGTAAACACTATAACCGACTTTTACAAGCACAACCAAAAACCCCGTAACAAATGCTCCTTTAATAGTTGAACCCGAAATAAAAGAAAAATCTTTAAATATCGTTGTTAAAACAGCGATGAGTAACGATACGGCCAATGTAATATCACTGATTATACTACCTCTGGCCTGGCTATTTCGCTCAAAGTCACGCAACTTATTATCCAACACGTCAGGTGAAACAAGAATAAGATCTTTTTCGGTATTATCATAAATTTCAGGGAAATGTGATTTTGGTGATTTTAGTTCCAAAGTTTTCATGGGTTTACTTAATTAATTATTTAATCGGCTTCCAAAAGCCGCTTTTTAAAACGGAGATAACTTTGCCTTTAAGTTCAACTTCATCAGTAAAAAGTATAATCTTATATTTTGGATTCTCGGGCTTAAGATAAACATAAGGTGGTTCGTCTTCGGACATAAAACGTTTGACAGTGGCTTCACTGCCGATTTGGGCAAGCACAATTTCACGAGTGAGGAATTCTTCTTTACTCTGTACAAGAACAGTGTCACCATCATCAATACCAGCGTTTATCATGGAATCCCCAGTGATTTTTAAAAGAAACACCTCCTCCTCAAGTCTGGCGACTTCGGGTGACACGGTTTGCCATTCGCCAGTTATTTCTATTGCTTCGACTGGCGCGCCAGCACTGGCAGCACCAATAAAGGGAGCTAAGTGCGGTTCATCAAGAGCTTCATAACCAAGCGGGAGGATAGCAATACTTCGCGCAACAGATTCGTTACGTTTAATCAGTTTATTATCTCCTAATTTTATCAAATGGTCAAGTACTGATTGGTTAGAGGAGACACCAAGGCCATGACGCATTTCTTCAAAAGTCGGGGGATAACCAGTATCCTTAATATAATTGTAAATCAAAAACAATAAATCTTTTTGTCGTTTGGTTATCGAATTGTTCTTCACCCCCTTTTTCATATTTATATTATAACCCGACCATACATTCTGGACAATAAAAAACTGTGGATAACTCAAAAATCAACCCCGCCCACTAGATGCCACTATAGTGGCATTGTCGATGCCATCATGATGGCATCTATTACAAAATTCAACCCTGCAACGCATGTCTGAAACGAAAAAAGAGAAAGGTTTTAGAATGAAAAAATACTTATTAAAATAAGTATTTTTCACCAATAATATTTTGGCTGCCGGGGAAGGATTCGAACCTTCATAGCAGGCTTCAAAGGCCTGTGTCCTACCATTAGACGACCCGGCAATATATTATTACTTTAAGTCTTTGGTTTATAGTCATTGGCAGTAAGTTTGGTTATTGGTTGTTAGTCGTTAGTTGCTTTTGACTAAAGACCTTAGACCAGTCCTACTGCCAATGACTTAAAACTAATGACAGCGCTTGAATATAAAAAAACAGAATATAGTATTATAACTGTAATTTTGGTTTTTGTCAAACTTTGTTTTTGTCAAACTTTAAGGTATTTTCTAACTGCGATACCGGAGGAAATAATAGAAAGCATGACTATTAATAAAAGCTGGAGACCGAATATTTTAATAAAATTGGCATTAAAATATTCGGTGATACTAAAATTGCCTGTGCTAGTGCCGATAAATTCTCTTAAATATGGTTCGAAAAGGTTTAGAATCGGGAACATAATAATGATAACGATTGCCCACGAAAGTAAGCCATAGAGAACGCTTTCGACCAGAAAAGGACCGTTGATAAATTTTGAGGTGGCGCCGACAAGGCGCATGATTTCTATTTCCTCTTTATGAGTATAGATGGCGACGCGTATGGTGTTAAAGATTATTAAAACTGTTATAAATAAGAAGATGGCGCTGGCGGCCAATCCGACGGTGTTGATTTTTTTGGCTGTGCTGTTTAATTTTTCGATTATAATTTTGTAATTATTAAAATCTTTGTCTGCTATCCAATTGGAGTACTCGGAAAAATTTTTACCTTCTATTTTTTCTAAAATCAAAGGGTAATCATCAATGGCTTTTGCCCTAACAACTAAAGTAATACCTAAGGGATTTTCTTCCAACTCGTTTAATGATTCTATAAGAGTGTCGTTTTTTTGATGGCGTTCTTTGAATCTTTTCAAAGCTAAGTCGGGTGAGACATATTCTACTTCTTTGGTTTGGGGCAGAGATTCTATTTTTGCCTTAAAGGCATAGGCCTGATCTTCGACTATGTTTGGTTTTAAGTAGATGCTGATATCCACTTTTTCTTTGACGGTGTTGATAGCGGTGTTGGTGAAGATCGAAAGGATAATAAGGACATTAATCAAAATTAATGACAAGACCACAATTGTTAAAGTGACAATTGAGAGCCAGATGTTTCGGTAGAAATTTTGGAACGCGATTTTTAGAAGCCGCGCAAAAGAGATTAGCATGGATAAATAAGTTTTAGAGTTAGAGCACGTATCTGCCTTTTAGCTGGTCGGAGATGATTTCTCCGCCTTCCATGGCGATAACTCGTTTTTTAAGATGGTTAACAACTTCTTTGTTATGGGTGACAATAAGAACGGTAGTGCCGAATTCGTTTATTTTTTCTAAGAGTTCTATTATTTCTTTTGTGTTGATAGAATCAAGATTGCCGGTCGGTTCATCGGCAATTAAAATTTTTGGACGATGGCAAAGAGAGCGGGCAATAGCAACACGCTGTTGTTCGCCGCCGGAAAGTTCGAATGGGAAACGATTGTGCTTGTCTTCGAGGCCGACGATTTTTAGGACTTTTGGAATAAGCCGTTTTATTTTTGCTTGGGGGTTGCCGCAAACCTCCAAGGCAAAGGAAACATTTTCGAAGACGGTTTTTTTGTCTAGGAGTTTGAAATCCTGAAAAACAACTCCGATTTGGCGGCGCAGGAGGGGGATTTCCTTAGACTTGATATTTGTGATGTCCCAATTACCAACAATAACTTTGCCTTTGGTTGGCGGTTCTTCGGCAATTATCATGCGGATAAGGGTTGATTTTCCGGCACCGGAAATACCAACAATAGAAACCATTTCTCCGGGTTTTATATGGAGGTCAACGTTTTTAACAGCGTGAATGTTGGGGCCGTAGATTTTTGAAATATTTCGTAATCGGATCATGGGGGGGGTTAGTAATTTGTTTTAATTTGATGATTCATGCGAAGATAGAAAATAGAAAATGGAAGATGGATGATATTTACAAATAAGGGGAAAGTTGTTAGTATGATGAGAGTAAGCGGCGGTAGTTCAGCTTGCCCCGCCCATACGGGCGGGGTGAAGTAGAACGTCTGCCCCGCACCACTCGCTACCCATAAACCACTCACTTCGTTCGGGTTCATGGTTCGCTCGGGGGCGGGGTAAACTTCCCAAGCAGATAATTCGCGAGAGTAGTTCAGCTGGTAGAATGCTTCCTTCCCAAGGAAGAGGTCGGGGGTTCGAGTCCCCTCTCTCGCTCCAGTGTGCCACCTTAGCTCAGTTGGTAGAGCAA
>JABMQE010000087.1 GCA_013203415.1 Candidatus Falkowiibacteriota bacterium
GACTGTGCCTCATCTCCAATCACTCCGACAATGATTTCCTTTTCTGCAAGCATTTTAATGATCTCTGTTTGAATAGGATTTGTATCCTGAAATTCATCAATAAAAAAGTACGGAAATTTACAACGCATAACTCGTAAAATATCAGGATACCTCCTCATCAACATAAAACTGAAATACAATACGTCATCATGGTGCAACAGATTTCGTTCCCAAAATATTTTTTTATATATAATTAAAGAATTCCTTCTGATGCTATATTGACCTACATTATTTAACCAACTATGTCTAAACTTCAATTCTAACTCTTCATTATCATTAGAAAATTTCCAACATAAATCAGATAATACTTTTATTACCGCATTAATATCTCTTAAATATTGCTGCCCTGTTTCTGTCTTCCATCTATGAATTATTCCCCTCGAAGGGATCAATTCATCATGACCCTCAATTTTTGCGGGATCAAGCCCGAACTCATCTTTAATCAGAAAGATATATGGCTTAACAATATGCTTATACAAAAAACTGTGAATAGTGCTTACTTCAACTTTATCTATGGAATCGCCTAACCTTTTAATGATTGCATCTACTCCAACATTTGTATAGGTAATGCATGCTATTTTCCTGCACTTATTTAACCGCTCTGAATTACTTAATACATTTCTTAAGTGATTGCATAACCATCGTGTTTTTCCAGCACCCGGACCAGCGACTATTTTAAAGTGATGCTCAACGTCTTCAAGCATCTCATCAGAACTTTCTAATAGTATTGGTTCTACTGGCATATCCATTTAACCGCTTCCTCAATATATTTTGGGACCACAATGTCACATCCATCTTTTTCCAGCTTTTGGGATATTTTCAGCGCATTCACACCTTTACCCACAGAGTTCAAATAGCGTGCGGCTACAATATGTTTTCTTTTTTCATCATCGTCCCATTGGGTATTGGCTTCTATTGATTTTATTATCCTCTCATTCTCTTCGTTGTCACCCTTGAGAATAGATAGCATTTCATCAATTGGCTTTTTATTTTTGCATGCTTTCATTAAATTCTCTACTTCTCCTGAGTTTGACATGCTATCAGTCAATAGACTCTCATTGCTAGGGTTGTCTAAAATCAATTCGTACTCAAAGGTTTTTCCAATACCAACTGTTTGACTAAAACTTCTAATGTTCGGATGACTTCTGGCTTTACTATATTTCTCTACTAAAGGATTTGAGCTGCTTTTATACTCATATTTTTCCGTATCAATATCAAGTTCAAAGGGATAACACTTAGAGAACCTATTAGTTTCTTTGTTTTTCCTTTGTGGATCTAAATCAGTTACACAAGCAATTTTCTTATCTATTGCGTACTTTTCATTACTATCGAACATTTTCAAGAAATGATCAAAATATCGACCACCAACATTTATAACTGCGATATGATATTCTTCTAAACCTTTATTATTCTTTTCAGCTAATATCGATATAAGTAATTGCTCAGTTATTCCCTCAACAAAAATAACGCCTTTTGAAAAAAGCATATCTGATTTTGTAACATCAAGGAATCTTGAAACATAGGCTTTAGAATTTTTACCTTCTGGACTATCTCCAAACACCTTTCCGGGATAACCCATATTAAATGCTCCTTTACCGTCAATGTTTAATGCAATGATTTCGTCTAGGCCAACTGCTGCTGTTATATTAGGAGAGTGAGTTGTTATAAATATTTGCTTAACTTCCTTTTGACGGTTTTCCTTTAAAAACCTCAGAAATTTATATTGCATCGCAGGATGAAGATGTGCTTCTGGCTCTTCTATTGCCAATATAGGAAATATTTTGGCATTCCCGCCTAAATATTCTCCGGAAGCATCTTTTTGCATTTTAGCCAGCAATAATGAAATATAAATCAGGTTGTTATATCCTAGCCCATTATGGGTTGCGGGAAGTTTTATCCCTGTTTCATACTCCACTATTAATTTAAGAGCTGAATATAATTCACTATCTACAATGTCCCCTTCAAAATTAGGGATTGCATTTCCAAAGCTTGCTCCCGTCTTCTCTGAATATTTAAGTATCTGACTTTTTCCAGCTTTCATTCTATCTTGTAGGCTTTTGATAAGTTCGGCAGCTTTTCCACTAAATGTTTTCTTTTTCTCTTTAATTGCTGCAGTCTTTTCAGTTTTTGTCTTCTCATTGTCAGTTTTGATGTCATAATCCATGAAGAAATCCAAAACTTCTTTAAGAAGTGTATTTTTCCCAGTAAACATATCTCGCTCAACATCGCGTATTGCATCCAAAAACTGGAAATCGAATTTGTTTAATGCATCAGAATCTACCACAGTTTTATGCTCAGGATTTCCCGCATAGATTTTGTATGTATATTTTCTAATAAAGTAGTTCCTAATAACTTTCCAATAATCATCTATATTATCTGATGAAACTGAGTCTATTTCATCTTTATAGTCTTTCAGCTCTTTTTCTGGCAAATAAAATTCATATGTTAGTCTCGCCTCATAAGGTTTCTCTAATTTTGTAAGGCAAGTTGATACGATGACTAAATCGTCTGAATACAAACCTTCGTTATCCGATTCTTTAATAAAAACCGAAATTTGCACTTTTGGAGGGCTTTCTTTTAATTTTTGAATTGTGGTATTCTTATTAAAATCATCTGTGGCTAATTTCTTATCCTTAACACCAAAAATCAGAGACAAGGCTTTAATTAAATTAGATTTCCCGCAATTATTAGCCCCGATTAATACATTAACTCCTTCATTAAATTCAATGGTAACGGTATCGTTAAATCCTCGGAAATTAGTTATTTGAATTTTTGATATATACATTTTTTATTTACCTCCCAAATTCTCAACGATTTCCTGCAACTACTCTATTGCATCCAGTAAATCTTCAAATGCTCGTTATCGAACCAAACCTTTATTATTAACAAATAATTTATTTCGGTTTCAAGAATAATGATTTAAACCCTTTTTTTTCTTCTTTAAAATATAAGAATTTGACTTCGCTTACATTTATTACTCAATCTCAATCTGATTTTCTTTAAAGCTAAAAAATTCATTTCCGCCAATAATAATATGATCAAGTAAAGTGATATCTACAGTTTTCAGTGCTTCTCTTATATCTTTTGTAACTTCTTGATCCTCCTGTGATGGTTCTAATGAACCTGAAGGATGATTATGAGCAACAAGGACACCCACAGCATTATAGTATAACGCTCGTTCTACAATTTTACGAGGGAAAACAATGGCTTGATTTACTGTGCCATTTTTTAAAGTCTCCATCGCTATGAGCTGATTCCTATTATCCAAAAACAACATCATAAATCCTTCATCCATTAGCCCTTTTAAGGAAACTTTTAAATAATCATAAACAACCTGCGGCGAAGAAAGCAAATCTCTTCCAAACATCCTTTCCTCCATATAGAGAACAGAAACATCTTTTAATAAATTTAAGAACAAAGCAGTATGTTTTGATATGCCATTTATACTTTGCAAATCCCTATTATCAGCATCTAAAACTCCATTAATGCTTTTAAAACGTAAAAGCAGTTCCCTCGCGATTGATTTCGTATCTTTTCGAGGGATTGCATATGACAGAACCAATTCTAAAACTTCATAATCCAGCCACCCGTTCAACCCGGATTTTCCATATTTTGTTTTTATCCTCTGACGGTGCCCAATATAGCTTGGTTTTGATTGTTTTAACTTGTCCATAAAATATATTACTCCGCAACCTTATACGTCTCTTGGAAAATCGTATCGCTCAACCATTTCTTAAAGCTCGTATTATCCATAAATTGTTTAAATAATTCCGTATGATCATTTAACAAATTAATAATAACCCGCTGTAAAGCTTTGTCATGTTCTATACGCGCATTCTGCTTATCAGAATTTTTAATTGCGTTTTTATACGCTTCGTTAGCGGCAACCTTCGCCGGAATTTCTTCTGTAATTACTTTGTTTATTTTGTCCGCATCTTTCCAATCAATATTTCCAAAAAGGTCATTAAACGCTTTAATAATATTACTTAAACGATCCATTTCCGGTTCATCTTTTCTCCCGCCACCACTTGTCGGTACAGGGCCTATCTCGGCATTCTTATCCAGCAAAGTGAGTTTACTCGTTGCTAATATTTCATTCCGGTAACTATCCATATCGATAGCTTCCAAAATACCTCTCGAAAAATCATCTTCGCGAGGTGCAGGTAATTTAGAAATAAGGAAATTTAAAAAAATTGACAGTTTTTCCCATTCAGCATTTGTATAGGGTAAAATTGAACTTAAGAATCCATAAGTCCGCACGAAAGCTTTCGCCTTTCCCTTGAAATCAACCTGTCCATCCTCATCCAACTCAACTTTATAGGTCGCAACACTAGCATCGAGAATGGGATCAAGCTCGGATCGTTCAACCCCATTTAAATATTTAACTACTAACTCTTCGACTTGACTCCACGCATATACCTGATATCCATCCAAAATTGATTTTAAGTCATGTAGTTTATTCGGATTGGTTTCCTCGCTTAAAATAGTTGTTCGGTAATAATCGGCAAAGGCCTCTTTGATTGTTTTCGCGTCATTAAAAAAATCCAGAACGAACGTATCGTGTTTTTGTGGATAAGCACGATTTAAACGCGAAAGGGTCTGCACCGCCTTTATCCCGGAAAGCATTTTATCTACATACATGGTATGTAATAAGGGCTCATCATAACCGGTCTGAAATTTTTCCGCTGCTATTAAAAAACGATATGGGTCACTTTTAATTTTCTCAGGAATTAAATTACTGGGAAATCCATTAATTCTCATTTCCGTTACTCTAACACCACCAAATTCATGTTCTCCAGAGAAGGCCACAATGGCCATATAAGGACTTTTCCTTTCTTTCAAGTACTCTTTAAATGCATGATAATATTGTATTGCCCGCTCAATACCACTTGTAACAACCATGGCTCTCGCCTTACCGCCAATTTTATGAGCACCACTAACCTGTTCATGAAAGTGATCTATCATAATCTCCGCTTTTTCTTTAATCGCTTTTTGGTGAGACTCCACATATCTATGAAGTTTCTTTTGGGCCTTCTTTGTATCATACTTCGGATCCCCCTCAACAGTTTTGGTTAAAAGGTAATAACTATTGATAGATGTATAGTGCTTTAACACATCTAAAATAAATCCTTCCTGTATGGCTTGCTTCATCGTATAGTAATGAAATGAACAGTGTTTTACTTTGTCACCTTCCTTAAATGCCTCGCCAAATATTTCCAGCGTCTTATTTTTCGGTGTAGCCGTAAAAGCAAAATAATTCGCGTTGGAAATCATTTTTTTAGCTTCCATAAGCTGATTTATTTTATCTTCAGTAGTCATATCCTGATCATCACCAAATTCTTTTTTAGTGTCAGTAAGAACTACATTCATTTTGGCCGATACCCTTCCGCCTTGGCTGGAATGTGCTTCATCAATAATAATAGCAAATTTATTGGAACGGTGTTCATCTCCAATTTCTTCTAATACAAACGGAAATTTTTGAACGGTTGTAATAATAATTTTCTTCCCGGACTTTAAAAATTTCCTCAAATCGCCGGATCGTTCAGCATGTCCCACAATTGCAGAAACCTGGGCAAACTGTTTTATCGTATCTTTAATTTGCTTATCAAGAATCCTGCGGTCAGTTACAACCACGACAGAATCAAATAAAATATTTCCTGATTTCTTTAATCCGACTAACTGGTGAGCAAGCCATGCAATGGAATTACTTTTTCCGCTTCCGGCAGAATGCTGAATAAGATATCGTTTACCAATTTTTGTAGGGGAGACATCAGACAAAATGCGTTTAACAACATCCA
>JABMQE010000088.1 GCA_013203415.1 Candidatus Falkowiibacteriota bacterium
ATAAATCATAAAGGATTTTCATTAATTGATGTTCTTCAGCCATGCATTACTTTGGATAAAAAAAATACCAGAGAGTGGTACAAGGAAAGAATTTATCAGTTAGATAATAAATGGTCTGTTGGGGATAGAAATAAGGCGATTATTAAGGTTCAAGAATGGGGAGATAAAATCCCTATTGGAATTTTCTTTGAAGAGAAGTAACTAAAAAAAAATGCTTGACATCTTTTTAATGTTTTGCTAGTATCTTTTTAGAACATTGAATAATCAGTTTGCTGCTGGGGAACTCTGGAGAGTTAAGGAAAAAAACCGTTATTGCGGTTGTTATGTTGATGTGGCCCATGGGAGTCAGTGAAGTAGGAAATTGAGGGAGTGGCGACTCCATACGTAAAACTCTTTTTTCGAAAAAGACTGAATACTCCATCGTCTTGGGGGAATAAGCCAATATCAGGCGAGCATAGCTTACCTTGATTTCTCCAGCAGCAATTCATTTTCTCCAAAAAAAATAGACCGAAAGACAAAAAAATGTCGATTAGGTCTTTTTTAATTTGTGGACTTAGTGGGAGTCTCCCGATGCAATCCAGCAATGTCCCGATAACTCTGGTGGGCTTATTGTGGACCTGAGGGGAATTGAACCCCTGACTCAGCAATGCGAATGCTGTGTAATACCACTTTACTACAGGCCCACCAGAATTATCGAGGATTCACGATTTCTGAATAAATTTTATAAAAATTTATAGAAATCGGAACGAATGCGATGTATTACTTCACCCCGCCTGGCGGGGCAAGCTATACTATAAGCCCTGAAGGCTGTATGTGCTATAAATGGCTTCTCACATTTAGTTTGATAAAACGCTTGTGGATGATCACATGAAGGGCACATTTTTGGGAATCTGAATTAGGGCTTATTGAGTTAAGTAGTCTTGCGATATCTCGCGCTTCTGCCAAGACCGATGCGCTCGATTTTCTTAAACTGCAACAATCTATCGAGTGCCTGTTTTACAGTAGCTCGAGGTATTTTTGTTTTTTTAACAAGGTCGCCAGTACTGGCTTCTTCTACGTCCTGTAAATATTGCCAAACAGCTAACTGCTTTTCAGACAAAAGTTTTTCTATACTTTCTTTTGACAAAAGCTCTTCGGCCATTTTTGCTTGCCCGATTAAAATAGTAAAAAAGAATTCAAACCATGGGGCGATGTCTTCCCTACCAGCCGAAGCCCCTGCCTCGCCTGCAGGCTGGTTGGCGGAGGAGGGTTTTTTAGAACTGATTGTTTTTTGGCTCTTACGTAGAGCAATATAGTATTCTGGTTTATTATCTTCAACCAACTTCTCATGCGACACATAAGGCATATATTCGTAGCCCTCTTTAAGAAGTAATAGATTAGTCAGGACGCGAGAAAGCCGACCATTACCATCTTGGAATGGATGAATCTTTAAAAACTCTACTAGGAAGTTTGCTACTATAAGAAGCACATGATATTTTTTTTCTTTTAAAGCAATGTTAGTCCATTCAATTAATTCCTGCATTTCTTTAGGAGTCAGATAGGCGGCGGTGGTATCAAAAAGAACGCCCAAAGACTCGCCAGCTTCATTTACCATATGGACTTTATTCTCCTGTTTTTTGTAGTCGCCTCTATGCCTTTGATCCTTGTCAACATATTTGAGCAACTCGCTATGAAAGTGTTTAACAGTGCCTTCATTAAAACGGAGTGTCTTCCATGAATTAAAAACATTCTCTAAGAGTTGGTAATAACCTTTAACCTCTTGTTTGTCGCGATCAGTAAATTTCTGAATAGAAATGCCTCTCATCATTTTCTCAACATCCTCGTCTGAAAGTTTTGCACCCTCAATACGAGTAGAAGCACCAGTGGAAGTAATTAAAACAGATCGTTTGAGACGACCTAAAACTTGAGGGCTAAGCTGTGCTCCTGTAATCCATCTTCCTTTTAATTCATCAATTTGTCCTATTTTTGAGATGACACTGGCTGAAATATGTTCAAGCCGTTTATCAAATCTGTTCAGCTTCAATCCTTTTTTAATGGTATTTTTTTTATTTTTTACCATATAATTAATTGATTATATTAACTATATCCAATTATAGCCAATTAATAAAAATAAGTCAAATGGTGGACTTAGCGGGAGAGGAAGCCCTGAAGGCTGTATGTGCTATAAATGGCTTAAATCAATAGTTTTCGTATTTAGAATTAATTATTTTGGATTTTTTGATGTTCCTCTTTCTAATGCTTTATCAAGAATATTAACACGATCTTTTTCTAATTTTGCTAAAGCAATAGTTATATCTCCTTTGAAATTTATTGAAATTTTTTGTTTTTTAGCCATGGCTATGGATGTAGCGCGATGATGTCCTTCAATGCAAACTATTTTACTGGAGTCCTCTCTTATTAGTCCAATTAATTCAGTCGGATAAGGAAAATTATTTATCATAGAATTTATTTTATCGTGCTTCTTAAAAAAATTAAATTGTTCCGGATTATTTAATAAATCATTAAAGCTACCTTGATTTTTGTTTTTAACTCTTGATTGCCAACCACCGTAAGGACCTATTAATATATCTGGAATTTCTTTCATTGGATCTGTAAATTTGAATATTTGCCAAGTTAAATTATTCAATCCAATTTGTGTTGCGGTAAACTTTCTCCATGATTCCCAATTAGGCCATCCTTTAATATTAGTTGCACAGTTGATCCAGCCAGAATCATCGGCTTCTCGTTGTTTCCATCCTTCAAAAACATCTTTCCATATTGTATTTTTTATAAAACGCATAAGTATATGTTAGTAGTTTTCGTTCTTAGTTTGATAAAATGCTTGTGGATGATCACATGAAGGACACATTTTTGGAGCTTCTTCACTAAAATGAGTATATCCACATTCTCTGCAAATCCACCATGTCTTTTTG
>JABMQE010000089.1 GCA_013203415.1 Candidatus Falkowiibacteriota bacterium
ATATAACACCGGGCTCATTTTGCAATTCAAAAGTCATTTTAGGATCTATTTGTTCTTTATCGATCAGTGGTATTTCCGTGTGTTCGTCCGCAAGCTCTCTATCAAAGCTAAATGTTTCTTTCTCCATAAAAGTTCTAATTTAAAAATTTATTTCTTTAAAAAATGAATTTTATAGATATCTGAAAAGATATCCACTCCTTGTCTCATTTTTTTTATTTTAAAGTATTTGGAAAATTGCTTGTTCAGATCCTTGAGTTCGGGAACGGCTACTCCTTTAATTTCATACTTTAAGCGATCGCCCCAATATTTATACTCAGCAGAAGTTATGTTCTTTTTCTTTCTTAGATCCTCTAGATCGCTTTTTAGCTTGTCTATATCAGCAAACTCAGAACTATTGATATACGCAGGATATACATATCCGGCAGTAGAAGCATAAAAGTTTACATTCGGATAATTTTTTCTGACAAATTTAAGCACTGTCTCAAAATCCAATAATTTTTCTTTTGGTTTTATCCAGCTTCTTAGGATTGCTAGCCCGTCTTTGGTTAGCATGTCGCGTATTCTTTTTAGCATTAATTGACGGTTCTCATTATCAAGCATATTTACAACCAAGTCGCCGAGAATTAAATCAAATTTTGCCCTGCTTTTCATCTTTCTCCAATCCATCTCTAAAAATTTTCTTTTCCTTTATACATCATATATTGTTCAGACAGTATTTCTAAATGTAACTTAGAAAAATCTACCATTGTTATCTCCATGCCGTACTTATGGGCTAAGCTTCTGAATTCCACAGTACAACCTAAGATCGCTAATTTATACTTTTTTCGAGGATTTGATTTGACTAAATCAACAAAACATTTTTCAATAACAGCCAGCTCAGAGATAGAAGGCCTGGTTGGCGGTAAATAATTTTTCCAATCCTTTGCCTTAGCTTTAGCCCATGTAAATTTTTTATTAGTCATATTTGTTTTTAAATAATTAAATAGTTTACTTGTTGTAAATAATAATTTTTACTTAGAATCAAAGTAAATTGTTAATTCTTAGTTTATTTAATATATAATAAATTAACTTATTTTCGTAGCGGAGCGGAGAAAATACAATATTTCCCCTAATTAATAAAATAAAAAAATCAAATTTTTGCCGTGTTTTAAACACTAAATATTAAAAATCCACAAGATATAAAATTTATTTCGTACAACAAGTTATATACGAACTTATTATCTTTTTTATCTAATTTTTACTGATTTATTCTATTATCATTATAATTTAGTTGTCATATTTTATCAACTTTATTATCCCCAATTAATTACCGTAATTAAGAATACCTACTTTGTTTCTAAAAAAAGTTCTAACATCCTCCACTAAGCCACCGTCTTCACCAAGTCCTAAAGTACATTCGAGCGCGTGTTTAGGGAGTTCGATCCTTCCACACCCGCTCCTTTTTTTAAACTTGACAAATTCGCTAATAACATATAACATATAACGTATAACTTATAACTTCAATCTATGTGGAAGCGTTGGTTTAGTCCCCAATGCGCTCGCACCACCAGGAGAACAAAAACATGCGTTCAAAACGTTATCAAGAACAAAAAAAACAAATCGAAAAAGACAAAGTCTACACCCTAGACGAAGCTCTAGACCTGCTTAAAAGCTCATCCAAAAGCAAGTTTGATGAAAGCGTAGAAATCCACCTTAGCTTAGGCATAGATCCAAAAGACGGCGAACAATTAATCAGAGGCAGCATTACTTTGCCTCATGCTACCGGCAAAACCAAAAAAATCGCTGCTTTTACCAGTTCGCCAGACAAAGCCAAAAAAGCCGGCGCTAGTTTAGCTGGTGGCACCGAACTTATAGATGAAATCAAAAAAACCGAAAAAACCGATTTCGAAGTGGCAGTAGCCGAACCCGCCTTGATGAAAGACCTTGCTAAAATCGCCCGCCTTCTAGGCCCCCGCGGCCTGATGCCAACGCCAAAATCCGGCACCGTAACTCCTGATATCGAAAAAGCCATAAAAGAATTAGCTGCTGGCAAAATAAACTTTAAGAATGATGATACTGCCAACATCCATCAGCTAATCGGCAAGATCTCCCTAGACAAAGAAAAGCTGGCCGAAAACATAACTGCTTTTGCCGAAGCCATAGAAAAGGCCAGACCATCCGCCAGCAAAGGCGAGCATATTAAAAGCATAACCCTTTGCACTACAATGGGACCAGGCATAAAAATTTCATTATAATCTCAAATCATATAAAACAAGCCCAAGCTATCCACAAGCCAGGGCTTGTTTTGATTTTAACCGCTTGTTAAGATAATATAATCTAAAAAATCCCAAAGGTCGCTTAAATATTACTTAATCTTAATTTTTAACTTTCAGCCCATGAAAAAATTATTAATCTTCTCTCTTGTTTGCGCTTTCGCCTTAACTGGCCTCACTGTTAGTGCTGCCCGCCCTCCCAAAAAAGGAGGTCCATCTTTACCAGCTCCATCAAACTTTGATGCCACTACTGTCTCTAATTCCGAGATTGATTTAACTTGGCAGGATAATTCCGACAATGAAGATGGCTTCAAAATCGAAAGAGGACTAGACGGCCAATCATTTTCTCAAATAGACACAGTTAGCGCTAATGTCACCTCCTATGAAGATACTGGCCTTAGTGATGAAACTACCTATTATTATCGCGTTCGCGCTTATAAAAGAAAGAACAAGAAGCATACTATCCATTCCGATTACTCGAATACTACCAGCACCACAACATATGCCTCCTCGACACCAAGCAATTAATTTGCACAAAAAAACAAGCCCAAGCTATCCACAAGCCAGGGCTTGTTTTGATTCCAGCAACTTGTTAAACTATATAAATACGAAAGATGCGAAAGAATGCGAAACCACGAAACATGCGAAAAATTCCCATAGCTTAACTTTCGCATTTTCGCCTCTCGGCCCTGAGCCGCGTCGAAGGGTAGTTTCGCATTATTTTCGTAGTTTCGCATCAACTCAAACAAAAACAAAATTGGAGAACTTTCCTATAGCGGTCTCTAATTTTTTATATACATTTTATGGAGAAAAGACCAACCAACAAAGAGGAGTATTATCTAAACATTGCCCGTGAAGTGGCTCGTAAATCAAAATGCTACCGTGCCATGTCCGGCTCTGTTATTGTTCGCGACGACCAAATCGTTTCTGCCGGCTACATCGGCGCTCCCCGGAAAACCAAAGATTGCTTCGAACGCGGAAACTGCCTAAGAAACAAGCTTAATGTTCCCCGGGGCCAGCGCTACGAACTTTGCCGCAGCGTCCATGCCGAACAAAACGCCATCATCAATGCCGCCCGCGCTGGGGTTAATGTTCTTGGCGGCGACATGTATCTTTATGGCGAAAGGGTAGAAAAAGATGGCACCCAAGAGGTAATGGATATGACTCCCTGCTCTTTTTGCAAAAGGATGGTTATTAATGCCGGGCTTAATCGGATTGTCTGTTCCCGCCAAGATGGTGATATAAATGTGTTTCATGTTTTAGATTGGATAAGGGATTGGCAGGTAGGCGATATTGTTGATGATGCTTTTCAGTACGGCCAGGGCCTAAAGGTTTATAAAGAAGGCGAAGACCCCCTAAAAAAAGAAGATCCAACATCCCCCAAAAAACAAAAACAAATTATTGGCGTCACTGGCACGTACTCGGCTGGCAAAGATACTGTTGCCGAATATCTAAAAAACAAGGGCTTTTCTCATTTTTCCTGCTCCGACATCCTTCGTGATGAAGCCGAAAAAATGGGCCTAGAAAAAAACCGCGACAACTTAATAAAAATTGGCAATGATTTACGCCGTCAGTTTGGAGTTGGGATATTAGGCAGCAGGATTTTGGAAAAGATAGAAAAAAACAGCTTAACTCAAACAGCAGTTTCCAGCATCCGCAACCCCGGCGAAATAGAAGAGCTAAAAAAATCAGACAGTTTCTATCTCATAAAAATCGATGCCCCCCTTCCTCTTCGTTATTCCCGCGCCAAAGCCCGCGGTGATATCGAGGATAATGTCAGCTTCGATAGATTCAAAGCCCAAGAAGAAAGCGAAATGAAAAGTCCAGACCCTGCCAACCAGCAAATAATCGCCTGTATGAACATGGCTGATTTTACAATTATCAACGACTCAACCCTAACTAACCTCCATGCAAAAATTGACCAAGTGTTGGAAAAAATAGTAAAATAAATGTAAGGGCGTATGGCTATATGCCCCTACAAATATAATCGTAACCTCAATGCAACAATACCTCGACATCGTAAAAGACATCCTAGAAAACGGTGAGAAAAAGCCAAACCGCACTGGCATCGATACCATTGTTGTTCCTGGCGTTATGTTTAAGCATGATATGTCAGCTGGCTTTCCCTTGCTTACCACCAAAAAAACTCCTTTCCGTCTGGTTGCTTCCGAGCTGGAGTTTTTTATAAAAGGCATAACAGACAAAAAGTGGCTTCAGGATAGAGGCAATCATATTTGGGATGAATGGGCCAGCCCCAAGAAAGCTCCTTATGGTCATGATGAGGAATCCAAAAAAAGGATGGCAAGCGAGCGCGACTTAGGCCCTATTTATGGCTGGCAATGGCGCCATTTTAATGCCGAGTACAAAGATTATAATACTGATTATACGAATCAAGGCGTAGACCAGCTAAAAAATGTTGTGGGAACGCTCAAAAAAAATCCAACCGACCGCCGCATAATTATCTCTGCCTGGAATCCCAGTATGCTCGACCAAATGGCTCTGCCCCCTTGTCATTTTTGTTTTCAGATAACCACAACAAATGATAAACTCAACCTTTTCTGGAGCCAGCGCTCTATCGACACCATGCTCGGTTTGCCCTTCAACATCGCCAGTTATGCCCTCCTCCTTCATCTATTAGCCAAAGAGTCAGGCCTAAAAGAGGGAACATTAGTCGGCTTTCTTTCTGATACTCAAATCTATGTAAATCATGTAGAAGGCGCCAAAGAGCAGCTTACCCGCGACCCTAATAAATACCCCCTGCCAACAATAAAAACCAATGATTTTACCTCCATTTTCGACTGGCAATCCGAAGATACGGAATTAATAAACTACCAAAGCTATCCTAGGATCTCGTTTGAGATAGCAGTGTAGCTTCGTGATGTTGCGAGCGAGGGACCCTGCCCGCAGGCAGGGGACCGAGCGAAGCAACCTCCTCACCCATTGTCATTGCAATGACAGTTAATTCAAAAAAACATGAAGCTTATCCTAATGATGGCAATGACCCTAGACGGCATTATTGCCAAAGATAAAACCCAAAACGTGGACTGGTCATCCCCAGCCGATAAAAAGGCCTTTATTAAAGAGACCAAAAAGCATAAAGCCATTATTTTTGGCCAGACCACTTACGAAGTAATGGGCTCCCATCTGCCAGGGCGTTTTAATTTAGTGCTTACCATGACCCCGGAAAAGTATAAAGATAAGGAAGTTGCAGGCGAGCTCGGATTTTTCAAAGGCACGCCAGCCGAAGTACTCAACCATCTCGAAAGCAAGGGCTTTGAAACCGCCATCTTAGGCGGCGGCGCCGGCACTAATGCCTCTTTTCTTAAAGCTAATCTTGTGGACGAAGTCCTCATCACTATTGAGGCCAAAATTTTTGGCCGCGGCCTGAACTTTACCGAAGGCAAGGATTTGGATATGGAACTAGAATTAATAGAAAGTAAAGAAATAGGGGATAATGCTGTCCAGCTAAGATATAGAGTAAAAAAATAAAAAAACACCCTGCCTCGCAAACCAACGTGGTCGGCAAAGGCAGGGTGGTTCGGCCGTGCTCCGGGAGGCGGAGAACGGGCCGTTCGAAAATAACCATGGGACGTCCGGGTATTGGAGACCCGAACGCCCCGGGGTCGGGACAGAGTTTCTTAACACTCCTCTTGATCGCCGTACTGGCTAACTCGGCCTTCTATCCGTGCCCTTCTGTTAATCAGGGGCAGCTGACAATAGAGCCAAAGTTCGCTATGTGCGATGCCAATCCACCAAGCCATAAGGGGGCTTTTGGTGTGCCATAAGGGGGCTTTTGGTGTGATTGAGTGATATTATCACTAAAGACAGAGACATCAATTCCCTCTGTGGCAGGCCTGCATCCCGACCATTACTCCATAATAAAGTATACTAGCATACCTATAATTTTTTGTCAAGTCTTTTATTTTATCTAAAAATTTATTAAACAAAAATGTCTCAATCAAAATTTATCGTCTTCGAAGGCCCGGACGGCTCTGGCCAAACAACCCAGGCCTCGCTTCTGGCTGATGTCCTAACAAAATCAAGCAAAAAAGTTTATCTAACCAAAGAGCCGGCCGATGATTTAGACGATGGCCTTATCCGTAAAATTCTCAAAAAAAGAAAGCTCACTTCCCCCGAAACTCTCCAGCTTTATTTTACAGCCAATCGCGCCCATCATCTAAGCGCCCAAATAGAACCCGCCTTAAACTCTGGCCAATGGGTTATTTCCGACCGCTATTTTTTTTCCACCCTTGCCTTTGGCATGCTTAAGCTCGATTACGAATGGCTTTGGCAAATAAACTCTCATTTTAGAAAACCCGATATAACTTTCTTTTTGGATGTCCCTGCCCGCGTTTGCATGGACCGGCTCCAGCGCCGCGGCGGCGAGCGCGAGTTTTTCGAGCAGGAAAAAAAACTCGAACAGGTTATAAAAAATTACAAAGAAGTTTTCTCAAAAAAACAGTTCTCTAATATATTTATAATCAACGGCGATCGTGATATCGGCATCATTGCTAAGGAGATATGGGGAATAGTAAATGCTCGGTTGAAATAAGATGTCTTGTGTGGTAAGATAAAATCGATAATAAAAAAGAATAATAAATAATAAATGATAAATAATAAATCGACAAAATACACCCCCATCATCGGCCTCGAAATCCATGCCGAACTAAAAACCAAGTCCAAAATGTTTTGCACTTGTGATAATGATGCAGAGGGCAAACCCCCAAACGCCGCGGTTTGCGAAGTTTGTACTGGCCAGCCCGGCACCCTGCCAGTTCCAAACGAGCAAGCCATTGATTGGGTTATCCTAACCGGCTTAGCCCTAAAGTCCCAAATAGCAAAAGAAACTAAGTTTGACAGAAAAAATTATTACTACCCCGACCTGCCAAAAAACTATCAAATCTCTCAATACGATATGCCTTTTTGCACCAAAGGTTATCTAGAGATAAAATCCGACGACCCAGAGGCCATCCGTGACAAAAGGGTAGACATCACTCGTATCCACCTAGAAGAAGATACTGGCAAACTTACTCATCCAAAAGGAAGTAAAAAATCCCAAGTCGATTTTAACCGCTCTGGCACCCCCTTGCTAGAGCTTGTTTCCGAACCTGATATCCATACCGCAACCGAAGCCAAGAATTTCTGTACCGAATTTCAAAAAATCCTGCGCTACTTAAACGTCTCAAACGCCGACATGGAAAAAGGCGAGATGCGCTGCGAAGCCAACATTAGTGTTCAGCAAACCGGAAAATGGCGTAAAAAGGCAAGCGAGATCATCCCGCTCAAAAACTATAAACTTAACCCCAAAGTAGAGATAAAAAATCTAAATTCTTTCAAATCTGTTGAACACGCAATTCAATACGAAATAAACCGCCAAACTAAACTTCTAGACCAAGGCAAAGAAGCCGAGATAGTCCAGGAAACCCGCGGCTGGGACGAAACCAAAGGTGTCACTTTTTCGCAGAGAGAAAAAGAATCTGCCCATGATTACCGCTATTTCCCAGAGCCGGATATCCCTCCCTTAAAAATAACAGAGGCCAAAATAAAAGAGCTTAAAAGAAAATTGCCCGAGCTTCCCTCTGCTAAACGCTTCCGTTTTATAAATCAGTATGGTTTTAAGTATCCAGACGCCAACATTTTGGTAAGCAACCCGGATTTGGCGGATTACACCGAGCAGGTGATAGCCGAACTCCGCACTTGGCTTATTACAACCCAGGGAACCGAAGGCAGTAAAGATGAAATTTGGGGCGCTAACAGGAAAAAAGTTGCCAAGCTTGTTTCCGGCTGGCTAATAAACAAACTCGGCGCCCTCATAAACGAAGGCGACCAAACGTTTGGTCGCCTACTGGCGGATGACAAATTTAAAATAACTCCGGAAAACTTTGCCGAGTTCATCACCCTAATTTATGAAAATCGCATAAACTCGGCCTCTGCCCAGGAAGTTCTAGCCATTATGTTCAAAAAGGGCTCCGATCCCTCCCATATCATGAGCGAGAATGACTTAACCCAAGTTAGTGATGAAAAAGAATTAGATGTCATCATAACCGAAGTTATTAATAAAAATTCCGAACCTGTGGCTCAATATAAAAATGGCAAGGAAGGCGCTCTTATGTTCTTAGTCGGACAGGTTATGAAAAAAACCAAAGGCAAAGCCAATCCGGAAGTAGTGCAAAAGGTTTTAAGAGAACGATTAAAGTAAGTATAGCTAGGCAAGGTTTACCCCGTCGAATGACGGGGCCAATCCGGAAGTCGTTCAAAAAATTTTGAAAGAGAAGTTAAAGTAGTCAATTTATTATTTACTATTTCCTATTTGCTATTCTTTTTTACTAAAAAATTTATTTGAATAATAAATAATAAATAGTAAATAATAAATAAAAAGGTTATCCACAACCCTCACTTGACCTGTTATTTTGAAAAGAGTAGCATAAGTATCAGAAACCTATGATAAAAAATCACAGAAAACCTAAAACTATGCCATCTTCGACTAAGTCGGAGAGGCATCGCTATTCCCAAAAGTATTATTCATTCGATATATCATGAAACACCCCGCAATCTGTGGGGTATTTTTTTCGAAGCGGAGTCGAGCTCAGCTCGACGAAGCGAAATCCCGAGCTTGTCGAAGGGTAAGCTCTGCAAGGAAGGAGGAACAGTTATGGTAGGCGTGGGCGTCCAAATGGTTATGGCAGAAAGAACGCGAAAGATGGAAGAGAGGAACGCCCTCACAAGCGACATCCAGGCCTGGATGGGGGGGCCGAAAGAAGAAGAGCTCGAGGCCTTTCTCGCTGGTCAAGAGCGCTGGCAGCCGATGATGGCCAACGGAGGTATGAATATCATCAATGCCTTAACAG
>JABMQE010000012.1 GCA_013203415.1 Candidatus Falkowiibacteriota bacterium
ATCTTCACCTCTGCCAACTATGTCACCATGCTCACTGTCCCCACTACCATCCTCATCCTCGGCTATCTTATTAAACTCGTCCGCCAAAAACAAATAACAATGAAACAATGTAACAATGAAACAATGGCCTCACGGCTTCATGGTTTCATGGCTCCTTTTTTGGTTTTAACAACATCTATCTCTATAGCAACAATCTATTTAACACGTTCATATTCTGGCTACCTCGGCATAGCTTTTGGCATCCTCATTCTCGTCCTAATCTCATCTGCCAAAAAAAAGCTCAAAACAATCATCATCATCACCCTCATCATCTTCTCTGCCATCTTCCTTTACACTCAAAAAGACAACCCCAAACTCCGCGCCCTCACCGACTTGTCTGGCCACACTGCTATCCATTCTCGCATCCAAATTTGGAAAACTTCCTTTGCTATCATAAAAGATAATCCGATTCTTGGCATCGGCCTTGGCAATTTCCATTCTGCCTATATTAAGTACCTCCCCAAAACCATAGAAAACCCCCTCGAATATAATGTCATCAAACCTCACAATCTCTATCTCAATTTATGGCTGGAAACCGGATTATTAGGACTAATCGCTTTCCTCTGGCTTATCGTTATTTTTTATAAAAAAACTACCTCAATTGAAAATTGTAAATTGAAAATTGAAAATTCCGCAGTCATTGCCGCGGCAATGACTGCGATTCTCGTCCAAGGATTACTCGACACCCCCTATTTCAAAAACGACCTATCTTTAATCTTCTGGCTCTTAATCGGCCTAACTATTATAAACAAAAAAGCGCGTGAACATACCAATGAACATACCAAAACACAGGAGAAGTGTCAGAGTGGTTGACTAATATCTTATCGATTTGGTATAATAGAAATATATGCGTATCATCTTTAAAAAAGGTCAACAACATATATTTCTGAAAAGTATAAAAGAAAAAAATAATCTAACCTTCAATGAATTAGCGCTCTTTTGTCAAAAAAACCGACGCACAGTTAATGGTTGGTATCTCGAGGAAAGTTCAATGCCACACGATATTACCATTAAACTCGCAAAAAGGTATTCTATAAAACTACCGACTAATATTAAAATAAAAGCCGACTTCTGGTCCACCCGAAAAGCAGGAAAATTGGGCGGTATAGTAAGCTATAAAAAATATGGTAATCCAGGCACGACCAAAGGACGAAAGTTGGGGGGTTTCCACTCATTAACCACTCATCAAAAACTGAATACTAAATTCAAAACGAGAAAAAAAGTTATTTTACCGAAAAAAAATGAAAAACTATCTGAATTAGTCGGTATACTTCTCGGTGATGGAAGCATTAGTCAATATCAAATAGGAATAACACTCAACAGTCAAACAGATGCAAAATATGGAGCTTGGATGTCAAAATTTATCTCGAAATTATTTAATGTGAGTGTAAAAAAGACTATTCGTAAAAAAAATACACTACAATTAACAATCGCGGGGATTAATATTGTAGAATATCTTTTGAAACTCGAATTAAAACGGGGTAGTAAAATCCGCAATCAAATTTCTATCCCCAACTGGATTAAAAGAGAAGACAAATTCGCTAAAGCATGCCTTCGCGGATTAATCGATACTGACGGCTGTATTTATATTGATAAACATAAATACAAAAACAAAACATATAAAAACATATGTTTAGATTTCACAAGCTATTCAAAACCTTTATTAAACACCACGTATGAACTATTATCTTCTTTAGAACTATCACCGAAAAAATACAAGAAAGGTGTAAAAATAAGGAAAGAAATAAATGTGAAAAAATACTTCAACATCATTGGCACTCACAACGACAAACATCTAAAAAAATATACTAATTTCTTCAAAAACAAGCCATAAGGAGAGGTCGCATAGTGGTCTAGTGCGGCGCACTCGAAATGCGCTGTCGCCTCATCGGCGACCGTGGGTTCGAATCCCACCCTCTCCGCCACACTTCGCCCCTGTTGCGGGGCTTCGTGTGGCTTTCAGCCATCACCTTAAAACCGAGATAGTTAGGTGTTTTAGAAACGAAGTGTGTCACCCGTAGCTTTAGCGAAGGGTGGCAATATGACTAAAATATGTATTATGTTTATTTACTAAAATTAAGTAATCAAAAAATTTATACTGGGTCAACTCCTAGCCTAAAAAGAAGACTCGAAGAGCATCGAATTGGAAAGTGCGAAGCAACAAAAAACTTAAGGCCAGTTAAACTAATCTGGTATTGTGTTTTTCCGAACCGACTTAGTGCCAGACGCTTTGAAAATTATTTAAAAACCGGTTCAGGCCAAGCATTCCGAAATAAAAGACTAATCGCAAGTCAAACTCAGATCGACACCAAATAATTTAACAACATAACCATGAAAAAAATAAATCCCCTAAAAATCATCCAAAAATACTACAATCCAAATTCTGAAACTTATGAAATTTTAGTCACCCACTCGAAACTAGTTACTAAAAAAGCTTTAGAAATTGCAAAAAACGTCAAACACTTAAACCCCGATACCCAGTTTATCAAAGAATCTTGTATGCTTCACGATATTGGCATTTTTCAAACCCGTGCTCCTGGAATCGATTGTCATGGAAAACATCCTTATATCACCCATGCTTTCCTTGGCGCAAAAATCTTAAGAAAAGAAGGTCTCCCTCGCCACGCTCGCGCTTGTGAGAAACACATCGGAATTGGCTTATCTATTTCCGAAATAAAAAAACAAAAACTCCCTCTTCCCAAAAAAAACATGAGCCCAAAAACTATTGAAGAAAAAATTATCTGTTTTGCTGATATGTTTTACTCTAAAACCCCAAGTATCTTAACCAAAGAAAAAACAATACCTCAAATCAAAAAATCCATTGCCAAATTCGGCGCCCAAAAGGTCCGTAAATTTGAACGCTGGTGTAAGCTTTTCAAAATCAAACCTTCCCTTCCCTCCCAAAATCCCTTATAATAAAACTAACAACTCTATCAACAATTAATAATTAACTATCAGCTATGAAAATAACCAAAGCCGTCATCCCCGCCGCTGGCTTCGGCACTCGTTTTCTTCCAGCCACAAAATCCACTCCAAAAGAGATGCTTCCTATTTTAGATAAACCGGTTATCCAATATATTGTGGAGGAAGCTGTCGCCTCTGGCATAAAAGATATTGTCTTTATTGTTTCGAATGGCAAAGAAACTTTAGAAAGCCATTTTGATGTTAACTTCGAAATAGAACAAAAATTAATCGAGGCCGAAAAAAAGGACTTCCTGCGTGAAGTCCGCAAAATCTCCCGCCTCGCCAACTTTGTCTATATTCGCCAAGATATTTACAACACTTATGGCAATGGTGCTGCTGTCCTTTGCGCTAAACCAGTTGTTAAAAACGAACCCTTCGCTGTTCTTTGGGGCGACAATATTGTTGATGCTAAAATCCCTCGCTTAAAACAAATCTTAAAAGTTTTTAACAAATATGGAAATCCTGTCTTAGCTGCTGATGAAACCGACGACGAAGGCACCAAAAAATACGGCATTGCCGAGGGTCCCGAAGTTTCTAAAAATGTTATTAAAGCCAAAAAAATTATGGAAAAACCAGGGCCAAAAAAAACCAAATCCCGTCTTGCCATCAAGGGTGGTTATGCCTTAACCCCTGATATTATTCCTATCCTGGAAAAAACTCGCCGCGGTAGAGGCAACGAAATCTGGCTCACTGATGCTATTGCCGCTCTCTTAAAAAAACGTCCCATCTATGTCTGCAAAGTGGATGGCAAGGTCTACGATACTGGTTATCCTCTTGGCTGGCTCCAAACCAATGTCGACTATGCCCTAAAACGCAAAGATATCGGCCCGGACTTCAAAAAATACCTAAAAAATCTCAACATCTAAAACAATAAATCAATATCAGCCAGCGGGCTGACCAGCCTCTGGCTGGAATCAATAAATTAATAAATTAATTCACATGAAACCCAAACTAACTATAATCATCCTCCTCCTAGCAGCTCTCATCACCTCCGCCTTTTCCTGTCGTTGCACCCCTCCCGAAGTCACCGAAAAAATAGAGCCCCTAGAACTCACTTGGTGGCGCGCTTGGGATTCTTCTGATGACGTCGCCGATATCATCAACGCCTACCAACAGCTTCATCCCCACATCACCATCACCTACAAAAAACTCCGATACGAAGAATACGAAAACGCTCTTCTTAACGGCTGGGCCAGAGACCAAGGCCCTGACATTTTTTCCCTTACCAATACCTGGATTAGAAAATACCAAGACCAAATTTCCCTCCCTCCGGAAAAAACCGGCATCCCCAGGATTATTGTTTCCGGCCCCTCTTTTAGGCAAACCACCAAAATTGTTATCCAAACCCTAAACTTTCCTACTGCCCAAGACATAAAAAAGGACTTTGTCTCTCCTGTTTATGATGATGCTGTGGTTGACGGCCAAGTTCTTGCTCTCCCTCTTGCCGCCGACACCATGGCTCTATACTATAACCGCGACCTTCTTGATAAAGCCAACATCCCCAACCCCCCTGCCACTTGGCTCGAGTTCAAAGACGCCGTAGAAAAACTCACTCTCATAGACAACGAACTTCAAATCGTCCAATCCGGCGCCGGCATTGGCACTGCCAAAAATGTTACCCGCTCAACCGATATCCTTTCCCTTCTTATGCTTCAAAACAATGTCTCTCTTCCAGACATAGACAAACCCTCAAAAACCGAAAGTAATTATTACCCCGGCATCGAGGCCTTAGAATTTTATACCGATTTCGCCGACCCAAACAAAGAAATCTATACTTGGAATGGGGGCCAGCCAAACTCCTTGGATGCTTTTATTAGCGGCCGTTCGGCTATGTTTTTCGGCTATGCCTACCATCTCCCAACCATCAAAGCCCGTGCTCCTAAACTCAATTTCGAAATCAGCCCCATGGTTCAAATTTCCCGCAACCAAAACGTTGTCGCCAACACCGCCAACTACTGGGTCGAATCCGTCTCCAAAAAAAGCGAGCATCCCGAAGAGGCCTGGGACTTCCTTTTGTTTGCCACTACCGGCGAAGTCGTTAAGGACTATCTGGAAAAAACCAAAAAACCTACCGCTCTTCGCTCTCTTGTTAACGAACAAAAAAAAGACCCCGACCTATCTGCCTTTACTTCCCAGCTCCTAACCGCTAAAAGCTGGTACCAAGGCAAGGACTTTAACAAAGTCGAGGATATCTTCGCCGAAATGATTGATTCTGTAGTAACCGGCCAAAACACTTCCCAAAAAGCGGCCCAAACCGCTACCCAAAAAATAAAACAAACATACTAACACCCGTCGTCTCTATCATCCGTCCCCCGTCGTCTCCATCACCCGTAAATGTAGAGACGCAATATTTTGCGTCTCCGTCGTCTGTCACCTGTCATCCGTCATCCGGTTTATAGTTATCCACATCTAAAATATTTGACCTCAAAGGGTAAAAATAAGTATAATATATATAGACAACTTAAATAACCGTGTTTAACTAACTAAAACTTAAAAGTAAAAACTATGAAGATTTCCAAAAAAACGATTTTCGCAGTCGTCATCGGTTTATCCCTTCTTGCCCTGGTCATCACCCCGGCTCTTGCCCAGCCCGATATTGGTGTTGGACTGGAAGATGTCCAGACCCAAACTCAGTACTCCGACCAAGAGTTAACAGTCACCATTGGCAAAATCATCAAGCTCGTCCTTGGGTTTCTAGGCCTTATCGCCTTAATCCTCTTTATTGTTGGTGGTTTCAAATGGATGACTTCCGGCGGCAACGAAGAAAACATCTCCGAAGCTAAAAAATTGATGAGCGCCGCTATTGTCGGTCTTTTCATCATCATCATCGCCTACGCCGCCACTACCTTTATCATCAACCGTCTTACCGGAACCGTAGCTAGCTCCTGCGAAACCGGCCAGGTTAGATGTGTTGAAAAAGGTGTTGCTAAAACAATCGCTAATGGTGGAGTAACCGGCAAGTATATCGAATGCGTTGATGAGGTCTGGGATGTATCCACCAGAAACTCCTGCGGCGTAAATTCTGGCGGCGGTCCTGCCAAAATCTGTGAAGTCGGTAGAATAGCTGCTAATATTACTGGCTTGGGCTGCGTCCAATAAAAAAATATCACAAAAATATCACCAATCCCAGCTACCCATACTCTTTGGTTTGGGTAGCTGGGTATATTATAAATAACTCCTGCTAAAAGCAGGCCTATAATTAATCTCTAAACAAAATCTCATGCCTAAAAAAGCGTTAAAAATTTTCCTGTTTGTATTTCTAGTCGTTTTTTCCCTAAATATCCTCCTCTCTCTTCCTGCAAGTGCGCAAGTAGACACAAACACCTGGCAGAATAAACTCGACACTACTGCCGGCGGCTCCACTGGCTACAACATTGAACAAAAAAACCTCGAGGCAACTGTCGGCCAAATTATCAAGCTTGTCCTTAGTTTCCTGGGTATCATCCTCTTAATCTTTATCATTTACGGTGGTTTCCTTTGGATGACTTCTAGCGGCGAGGAAGAAAAAGTGGAAAAAGCCAAAAAAATCATCTCCTCTGCTGCCATCGGCGTCCTAATTGTTATTGTTGCCTACACCATCACTTACTTTGTCTTGCTAAGCATCACCAATGTTTCCATGCAAGCTGTTGGCGCCAGCTAACTACTGAATTAACTACTGAATTAATTCAGTAGTTAATTTTAATCACATCATGCTAAAAACCTTAAGTAAAAAAATAAAAATATTGTCTTTGTTGTCTGTCTTTTTACTTGTCTTCCTGTTTGCTAATATCCTGCTGCCTGCTCCTGCTCTTGCCCAACAAGTAGATCCAAGAACAACCTACTATGGCCTCGACCCTACTGCCGAAGCCGCCACCATCGACCATAACAAAAGCATCCAACTTGCTATCGGTAAAATTATCCGCACCGTCCTTCAATTTATCGGCGTTCTCCTGCTTGTTCTAATAATTATCGGTGGCGTTCTCTGGATGACTGCCGCTGGCGAAGAAGACAAAATCAAAAAAGCCAAAGGCATCCTAACCAGCGCCATTATCGGCCTCTTTATTGTTATCAGTGCCTACACCATCACCTACTTTGTTATGAACGAACTTACCAAGGATCCTGCTAGCGGCCAAAATGTCATAGATGAGGACGAAGAAGATTGAGGAAGGCAACGAATAATAATTACAACAAACATCCATTAAATTAAAAAAGAAAAGAGGAAACTCGCGGGCTTCCTCTTTTTTGTATCTCCTCCTCTCGTCTCCTCCTACTCGTTCGGCTCGTCATTCGCTTTCCACCGTATCCTCCAAACAGTGGCAAACATTTCTTCGTCCACTGTCTTTGGAGAACGTTCCGTCCCGGCCATAGATGTTACCGGTATTCTAGCCGAGAACTTATCCACTAATGTGCTCCCGTCCCAAAGCTCTACATCAACAGCATACTTCCCTGGCACCAGCCATAAACTCTTGTAAAAACTATCTGCTGGTATCTCAATCGGCTGGGACAAGGCCTCGCATCTCACCACTGCTTTGTAAGGCCGCATGTTCCTAATCCCAACCTTCACCTTCTCAATCCCCTTCTCAACCACATAATACTCAGAAGCACCGCCGCCCTTACCCAAAAGCCGGTCCGCCTTTGCCTTAGGAACAGCGCTCTCCCCTTCTGCTCTCTCGAGCTCCGCCTTCGCCTTAATCAACTTTTCCGGACTATCCACCCGCGAATAAAACCTGCTCCCATCCCTCGCATAAATCGTGGACTCCCTGCTGAACGGCTTTTTGTTCAATGCCCGTCCCCTACCCTCGTAAGCCAAGCTATCCGCCCTAAGCTCGGCCAGCTTCACCTTCTTCTTCGCTTCCTTCACATCCGCATCATCCCACAAGCTCAAGCTTGTGAATATCCCGCATCCCCCCAACATCACTGCCGCTGCCAAAAGCAAAAGCGTTAATTTTTTCATCTCATCCTCCTGTTCGTGTGTATTCGTATATACTCTCATTCAACACTCCAAAAAGCTAATAATTTATTATATTCTAAAAATAAACATTTGTCAAGATTTTTTGCTAATCCCTTCGCCAAATAAAGGCACTTAATTATTTATTTATACATTAGGTGGTCTGAGTCCTGCCCGCCACACTTCACCTTAGTGATGTGGGCGGGTCAATTATCAATTTGACTTCTCTTAAAATTTATGCTATAAATATAATAATGAAAAACAAGGCCCAAAACAAAAAAATAATCCTCTTTTTAGCTCTGATTACTCTAATCAGCAGTTTTTGTTTTTCCAAACCAGCCAGAGCCACTAATTGGTTTGATGCCAAATGGCAATATCGCAAACCTATCACTATTGATAATTCAAGAAATAGCATTAATGTTAAAAACTATCTCCTTACCTTAAACTTCGACTACACCAATTTCGATTTCGAAAAAGCCAATCCTTCTGCCTATGATTTCCGCTTCACTCTTGATGACCACAAAACCGTTTTGGATCATGATATCGAATACTACAACTATCCCGAATCAGCCCGCGTTAAAATAAAAATCCCTCATGCCACTGCCAAAGCCATTTTCCAAATCTATCTTTACTACGACGCCAAAACCTCTGTTGGCAATATTTCTAAAAATCTCGCCTACGATGACATCGACCTCCCTACTCAGCTCGAAATCTTCGACCAAGGCGAATACGCCGCTCCTTCTAATTGGGAAATTAAAGGTGATAGTGTTGGCGCCGAGGTTGTCGAAAACTCAAACATCTGGTCCTACGATGGCCCTGCCATGTCCGGCACCTATGCCCTGCTAAAAAACACCAGCTTTACCCAAGGCGAGATTAATTTAGAAATGATGTCCGAAGATGATGACGGCATTGGTGTTATCTTTGGCTCTGTTGATGTTAATAATTATTACCGCCTTGCTTGGTTCAACTCCGGTAAATCCGCCAACTTCCCAGGCACCAGCTTAGCCAAGGGCCTTTATTTACAAAAAAAACAACAAGGCGTTTGGTCTACTCTCCACCGCGAAAGAATATCCTATAGCTCCGATCACTGGTATAAAATAAAAATTAACATGGACAGCCGAACAATAAAAATCTCTGTTGACGATGAAGAATATTTTGATATCGAAGATGCCTCCTTCCGCGGTCGTTGGGTTGGCCTCTACTCTTGGGGCAACGAAGGCAGTCATTTCAAAAACGTCCTTAATTTAGGTGAATACGAAAACCCCAATCTTTATTTTCCAATTTCTTACAATCTCGAAAAAGAAGAAAGTTATGAAGGCCTTGTAAACGAATTCAAAGCCAGCCGCTCTCCTATGTATCCCCCAATCCTCCTTGTCCTCGACGAAAACCGAGACCTCCAGACCGGCTATATTTATCTTACAAAAAAAACTCAACCCCCCATTGCCGGTATCTCTCCATATGGCTGGCCTGTCCGCATTTATATCGACAATCAAAGCATAGGCAATGCCATCATCCTTCCTGGCGGCGAGGCCTCTGGCGCTTCCATCTTTCATCTAACGCTTCCAACCCTAACCAAAGAACGCCACACCCTTACCGCCGCTACCTACGACCCCGAAGAAACCACCAAAGAAGCAAAATCCATTCAAACAATTACTTTCGAAATCAGATAAAAAATCACCCCCATACCCCGCACGCTGCGGGGTATTTTTTGTTCCTTTTTCTGCTCCAATCCTTGTTCTTTTATGTTAATAAAACTCATTGATTTTTTATACCCCATCTGCTATACTCTAAATATAAATTAATGAAAAACAAAAAGAAAAAACATCTCCTAACGTTATAAAAAGGGTTGCTCCCACGCCAACCTTCTTTTTCATGTCATAAAATTTCGTTAACGTATAACTTATAACGTATAACTTATAACCTCGTCATGTCCGGACACTCCAAATGGGCCACAACCCGCAGGCAAAAAGAAACCACCGACAAAAAAAGGAGCGCTTCTTTCACTCGTCTCGCCCGCGCTGTTACTATTGCTGTCAAAGAAGGCGGAAGTGACGCCTCTTCCAATTTCAAACTCCGTATGGCCATAGAAAAAGCCAAACAAGGTAATATGCCTAAAGACAACATCGAACGAGCCATCAAACGCGGCACTGGCGAGCTTGAAGGTGAAACAATCGAAGAAATTAACTACGAAGCCATTGGTCCCGAAAACATCGCTCTTATAATCAAAGTCCTTACCGATAACAAAAACCGCACCGTCTCCGAGATTAAAAATATTCTCTCAAAATCCGGCGGCAAGCTCGCTGGTTCCAACTCTGTCTCTTGGATGTTCGACTTAAAAGGTGTTATAAGAATCAACGATGCAAAATCTCAAATCAAAAATCTAGAAGAATTCCAGCTTAATCTTATTGAATCCGGCGCTGAAGATTTTATAGAACAAGGCCAAAATTTAGAAATCCACACCCAAATAAATTCTCTTGCAAAAATAAAAGAAACCGCAGAAACCCAAAACATCAAATTCGATTCTCCTGAAATCGAATACATTTCTAAAAAAGAAAATCAAATTCAAATCCAAGACAAAGAAAAAATAGAAAAACTCTTAGATGCCCTGGAAGAAAATGAAGACATCGAGGAAATATATACAAACATAAAATAGTTAATTGTTAATTGTCAATTGTCAATTGTTAGTCCCAATGAAACCCACCAAACAATCAGACACCGAAATAATCTTGGGAGTTGACCCTGGTTTGGCAAGTACCGGCTGGGGAATAATTAAAAAAGAAAAAAGTAATATCTCCCTCGTCGATTATGGTTGCATCTCCACTTCTCCAGAAGAACCCTTTTCCTCCCGTCTTAAACAAATCCACGAAAAGCTAAAAAAAATAATTAAAAATTACAAACCTGCGCGTATCGCTCTTGAAGATCTCTTCTTTGCCAAAAATGCTAAAAGCGCTTTAAAAATTGGTGAAGTCCGCGGCGTCATCAAACTCACCGCCATCCAATGCCAAGTCCCGCTCATCGAGTTCACCCCCCTCCAAATAAAACAAGCCATCACCGGCTACGGCCGCGCCGACAAAAACCAAATCAGCCAAATGGTTAAGCTTAATCTAAATCTTAAAGAAATTCCCAAACCCGACCATGCCGCCGACGCGCTTGCCATCGCAATCTGCTGCTCTCAAACAAACCGCAAACTAATTACCTAATTACTCAATTACTCGATTACTAAGTTACTTAGTTACTTACCTCTATGTCCAAAAAACTAAAAATAGTTTCCATCGCCGCCGAAACCGCTCCCTTTTCCAAAGCTGGCGGTCTTGGTGATGTTGCTCGTTCTCTTCCCAAAGCCCTAAAACGTTTAGGCCATGATGTTATTGCTATCACCCCCCTTCACGGAGTTGTCGACAAAAAAGAGCACAATCTTAAAAAAATCGCCAACGATGTCCCTGTTCAATTTGACGAAAAAACCACTCTTAAATTTGATTGCTACAAGGGCTATCTCATGCCCGGCCTTCGCATCTATTTTATAGACCGTGTCGAATACTTCTCCAGCAAAAAAACCGTCTACAAATCCCGCCGCAACAACGAAAGATTCTACTTTTTTGATAGATGCGCTCTCGAACTTCTAAAACTAATAAAATTTAAACCCGATATAATCCAATGCAACGATTGGCATGCTGGCCTTGTCCCCTATTTCTTAAAAAAGGACTACAAAAACGATGAGTTCTTTTCCCATACCGCAACCATTTTTACTATCCACAACCTGGCCTACCAAATGGAACTCACGTCCGGCCATCACCGCCAAGAAGACGACGGCCACTCCCGCCTTCCATCAATCAAAAACGAAAATCAAGTTAGAAGCATCAATTTTGCTAAACGCGGCATCCTTTATACTGATCTTATCAATGCTGTCTCCGAGCAATATGCCGAAGAAATTCTAACCAAAGAATTCGGGGAAGACCTTCATCGCGTCCTCGAAAACAGAAAAGATAAAGTTTTTGGAATCGTTAATGGCATCGATTATAATATCTTTAATCCAAAAAAAGATCCATCCGTCTTCAAAAATTACAGCGTCGACTCAATCGAACGTAAAAAAGAAAACAAACTCGCTCTTCAAAAATCTTTCCATCTCCCCCAAAACCCCGATGTTCCTCTGCTCGGCATGGTCACTCGCATTACCGAACAAAAAGGATTTGACCTCCTAAAAGAAATCGCCGACGACCTTCTAAAATTAGACATCCAATTTGTCATCACCGGCACTGGTGCAAAAAACTACGAGAAACTGTTCGAAAAACTTGCTAAAAAATATCCTAAAAAAGTTGGCATCAACCTAAAATTCGATGTTAAAAAGGCTTCCCAAATCTATGCCGCTAGTGACATCTTTCTTATGCCGTCCCGCTATGAGCCCTGCGGCTTAGGCCAGCTTATCAGCATGCGCTACGGTTCCATTCCTGTTGTCCGCGCCACCGGCGGCCTTGTAGATACTGTCACCGATTTTAATCCCGAAACAGGAAAAGGCAACGGCTTTGTCTTTATTGGCTACGACTCTAAGGAATTCCTAGCCAGCCTAGTCCGTGCTATCGAAAACTACAAACATAAAGATGATTGGAAAAAACTAGTCAAAAGAGCCATGAAAGCTTCCCACTCCTGGGAAATCCCTGCCAAAAAATATGTTGAGCTTTACGAAAAAGCTATCAAATTTAAAGAAAAAAATGGCAATGGCAAAAATGGCAAGAACGGAAAAACCCATAAAAAATAATTTTATACCCCAGATATGCCAAACCCTCTAAAACTCCTAGACAAAAATTTTGTCTCCGATTATTTTTCTAAAAAAATCACCTCTCCCCAGTACCAAAAAATTAACTGGCAAAATATTAAAATTACTCCTTATAAAAAAATTCTCGACAAAAACAATCCTTCCAAATTTTACCATTTCGTTATCCGCTATGATGTAGAAGGCCTAAGCCAGCCAATATTCTGCACTACTAATTCCAAAGAAAATCGGGAAGACGCCCACCGCGCTCTAAACTTTATAAACAGTAAAATAAAAAAACAAAGCATCACCCCTATCTTCTATTCAGAAAAATTCAAAGCCCTTTTTTATTTAGGCGTTGATGGCGAGAATCTCCAATACTATATTAAAGAACACCCCAGCCAAATAAATCCCATAATCAAAGAAACTGCTAATTGGCTCGCTAAACTCCACCAAATAAAAGTCAGCCCAAAAGAGCATAACTTTAATCCCCAAAACAGCAAAGTTGAAACTATTGTCCCTGGCGCTGATTACTATCTTGAAAGAGTCGAAAACAAAGCCCCTGATTTCTTAAACGATATAAAAAAATTGTTTATTAAAATAAATAATTTCGACAAAAAAAACATTAAAAAAAATGGCCATTATCTAATTCACGGCGACATCCATCCCGAAAATGTCATTCTTAATAAAGAAACCAATAAAATTGCTATAATTGATTACACTGATGTTTGTGTTGCTGATTTTGCCCGCGACCTAGCAAACTTTTCCCATCAACTGGATTATATGGTTAACCGATTCAATCCGTCTCTAAAGGAAAAGCTCCCCGAAATCCAAAAAACATTTCTTAATTCTTACCTTAAAAAAACTGGCCTTAAACTTTCTTCCGACCTTAAAAAAAGAATTAACTGCTATATGGCTTGGACCTCTCTCCGCAACGCTGTCTTCTTCCTAATAAAAGAATTCCAAGAAACTCAGGAAGCAAAAAAAATGATCACCAAAGCCTACGAATATCTTAACCTCTAACTCCGCGTAGAAAATCCCTGCCTGCCGCTTGCCCGCCTCTGGAGGGGCAGGCAGGCGCGAGCTTATCCGCGTTAAAAATAAAATTATACACCCAAACCGTTAAAAATTATATTTCTATAATTAAAAATAATAAAATATGAGAATTTTATATCTCTACCACTTCCCGCTTTGGGGCAATGGCAGTGCCAACTACCTAAGAAATCTTGTTGGTCAGCTAAGCAGCCGCCACGAAATTGCAATCCTAGCACCCGACCAAAAACGTCAGCTTGGCGACAAGATTAAACGTTATATTGTAAAACCCCCCTTTCCCTCACCCGTCTTTATCGGCCACCCAGAACTCCCAAATTCTAAAAAATTTCCCGAGCTCACCGGTCTTGAATTTACTCAATTATACAAATCCTACTTAACTGCTTCCGTCCGTGCTGTCACTTCATTCAAACCCGATATTATCCATGTCAGCCACTTCGGGTATCTAACTTGGGTTGCGAGTTTTATTCGCTCAATTTTTGGTATTAATTTTATCGCCACCACTCATGGCAGTGATCTTAAAAATATCGAAATCGATAAACGCAACATCCCTTTAACCCGCAACTCTGTCTACGATGCCAAAACCCTAACAACCATCTCCGGTCAAAACAAAAATTGGATGCTAAGTCTCCTTGGTAAAGATCTTTCCTACCGCACTAAAATTATTCCTGGCGGCCTTAACCTTAAATCATTCCTTAGCAAATGCAATACCGCCCGCCTGGATGAAAAATACAAACTCGTTAACGAAAATGTGGCTCTCTTTGTTGGCAGCATTACCCGTGAAAAAGGCGTTGAATATATTATCCGTGCCGCCGATAAAATCGATGGCCAAATATTTATCGCCGGCGACGGTCCCGAAAAAAAGAACTTGGAAAAATTAAACAAAGAACTCAACAACGTCAATGTTCATTTCTTGGGATATATGGGCAAGAAAAAACAGCCCGAACTAAAAAACTTCTACTGCCGCGCCGATGTCTTTCTCGCTCCATCGGTCTGCCACGAAGCCCTTGGCCTTGTTATCTTGGAGGCCATGTCTTATGAAACACCAGCCATCGCCACTCACCGAGGCGGCATCCCTTTGGCTGTCAAAGAAGGAAAAACCGGACTCTTTGTAAAAACAAGAAGTAGTGATGATATTGCCGAAAAAGTAAATCGCCTTTTCAAAGACGACAAGCTTCGCAAAAAAATGGGCCAAGAAGCTAAAGAACTAATAGAGAAAAAATTTACTTGGGAAAGAATCGCCTTAAGCTACGAAAAAATTTACGAAAATGCCATTACTCCTGCTTCTAATGGCAATGGCCATGCCAAAAAAAAATCAATTCCCCGCCCAAAAAGAAAACCAGCTAAAAAGAAACCCCCAAAAATAGTCCGCCCAATCATCCGCGGCGCTAAGTTAATCAAAAAATTAAACCCCCGTAAAAAATCTAAAAAGAAATAATAATTTATACCCCATGAAAAAACGCGCACGTCCGCCGAAGAGGCGGAAACTAAAAATCGCTATCTTAGCCCCTGTTACCCGCGAAGTTTCTCATGATACCCGCGGCGGCCGCAACCGCGTTATTTATGATTTAATAGAAAATCTGGTTAAACGCAAACATAATGTCACTCTCTTAGGTACTGGTGATTCCAAAACCAAAGCAAAACTAATTTCCGTTATTCCAAAAGGATTATACAACCTCCCGCCATTCGAAAATATTTATTTTGCCGAAACCGGTTATCTTGTTAATATGATGAAAAAGTTAACAGAAATCGCCAACAAATTCGATGTCATCCACAATCACTGTTTTCCAGAATTCTTGCCCATGCTTGTCCACCCGCAATTTCCAAAAATCCCCATGCTAACAACCATCCATCTTCGCATAACTAAGGACTCTCTAAAAATTTTCTCTCTTTTTGCTAGTGAACACATCGCCCAAGCCAGCCAGTTCCAAGCTCAAAAAACCAAAAATTTTAAGCATGTTTATGTTGTCCCTCATGGTGTTAATATTTTGGAGTATCAATTTAACCCCAATCCTAAAAATCACTTTCTCGTCTTTAGTCGCATGAACTGTTATACTGATAACAAAGGCAAAATTATCCATGCTAAAGGCATCCCTAATGCTATTCGTGCCACCCAAATAGCAGGAGAAAATCTTGTCTTGGCTGGCAACTGCGAAAAACAGGAATACTTTGATACTTATATCAAACCCCACTTAAACAAAAAAATAAAATTCCAAGGGCCAGAAACCTCTACTGGCGGACCAGTCGGCTTTAAACAAAAAATAAATCTCTATAAAAATGCTCGTGCCCTCCTTTTTCCTATCCAAGAAGATGAAACCTTTGGCATGACCATGATAGAGGCCATGGCTTGCGGCACTCCGGTTATTGCCTATCGCAGGGCCACCACTCCCGAAATTATTAAAGACGGCATCACTGGTTTCATTGTTAAAAATGAAAAACAAATGGCCCAGGCCATGAAAAACATAAATAAAATCAGCCGCCAAAAATGCCGCGAACATGTCGAAAAATACTACACCTCTGTCCGCATGGCTGATGACTACGAAAAACTCTATTATCAAATAACCGCCAAATATAAAAAAACTAAACTCATCCCATGAAGAAACTCAAAATCGCCCTCTTCTGTTCCACTGGTGATGTTATCCCTCCAAAAGCCAACATCGTCAACGCTCCCCGCTGGCTTGTTTATTATCTTGCCAATGGCCTAACCGAAAAAGGCCACGATGTTACACTTTTCGCTGTCCCTGGCTCTCATTCCAAAGCCAAGCTTGTTGCTAAAAAAATAATCGACTGGCCAAAAAATAAATACGTCGCAAAACTTCAAAGAGAAAACGCGCCCGGCGAACGCTCCCGCCGCTTTGTTATAAACGATCAAACCTGTCTCCTAGACATCTTTTTAGAAAAAAATAATTTCGATCTTGTCCATGCGAACAGCGAACTCGTCCTGCCTCTTGCCGCCCTAACGCCAAACCTCCCCACCCTCATCACCTACCACAGCCCTTATGATATCCATTACAATGAACTTTTTCAATATTACAAAAAAAGATTCCCTCAAATATTTATAAATTCCCTAAGTAAAGCCCATGCCAACCAAGCCCCAAGCGTCCCTTTCGATTTTGTAATCCATAACGGAATTGATTCCTCCAACTTCACTTTTAACGAGAAGCCAAAAGACTATCTTCTCTTTTCCGGCCGCATCAATGCCAACAAGGGCGGGGATATTGCTGTCTCCATCGCCAGAAAAACAAATAAACCCCTAAACATCCTTGGTCAAAAATTCTATTCAAGCAAAAAAACCATAAAATTCTGGGATACTAAAATCCAACCTTACTTAAACAACAAAATAAAATACTGCGGCTTCGTTCCTTACGTAAAAACTAAAAAATACTATCAAGGTGCCAAAGCCCTGCTCTTTCCCAATCGCTGGAAAGAGGCCTTTGGTCTCGTCTTAATCGAAGCCATGGCCTGTGGCACTCCTGTTGTCGCCACCAGCTTCGGCGCTGTACCAGAAGTAGTGAAAAATGGAGTCACTGGCTATGTAGTAAAAAACGAAAAAGAAATGATCAAAGCCACAAAAAAAATATATTCCATGCCAAAAGAAAAATACTTAGAAATGCGACATGCCTGCCGAAAACATGTCGAGGAAAACTTCACTATCGAAAAAATGATAGATAACTACGAAAAAGCCTACTATCAAATGGTTAAAAAATTCAAAAAATAACCCTCGAAGTAAGTCGAGCTAAGCTCGACGAACAAAGACCTTGTCGAAGACCCTGAGCCGCGTCGAAGGGAGCGACGAGTCGAAAGGCCATCTCCTTAATTTCTGTCTTATGTCTCCTAAACTTTCTGTGATTATTCCTACCAAAAACCGCTCCCGCTATCTTGCCCAAGCAATCAAAAGCATTATAAAACAAACCTTCAAAAACTGGGAGCTCATTATTATCGACGACCACAGCCAAGAAGACATAAAAAAAGTAACTAATTCCTTCAAAGACAAAAGGATAAAATATTTCCGTCTAAAAAAAGGCACCGGCATTGCCGCTGCCAGAAACTTTGGTAATCTTAAAGCCAAAAGCCCAATCATCGTCGTCGCCGACAGTGATGACCTAAATTATCCCTCTCGTCTCAAAATCACCTACAACCATTTTCAAAAAAATTCCAAAACCGATTTCTTCTATGGAAACATGGATATTTATTCCGAAAAAAAAGACAAAAAAACCAAACGCTGGTTCCAGCCTTATAATCAGGAACTTCTTTACCAAATAAACTATATCCCCCACCCCGCCTCTGCCTACAAAAAAGAAATTTTTCAAAAAGTTAACGGTTATGATGAATCATTAAAAGTCAGTGCTGATTATAATCTCTGGCTAACCTTTGCCGATGCCAATGTTAATTTCGGTTATACTAAAAAAACCCTATCAATCCTCCGCCTTCATCAAGGTAATATCTCTAAAGAATACGCATTACGCTTAAAATCCCACATCGAAAAAATCCGCCAGAAACATAAAATAAAAAAACAAGATATTTCTCTCGCTCTTGTTAAAAAACTCGCTGTCCCTTCTGTCTATAAGGCCTTCTCCACCCCCTTCCAAAAAAAACTCTGGTTTAATTAATATTTTATATTTTATCTTAAACTTTATGTCTCCCTCCCCTGAAACTGGTTTTTCACCAGAAGAAGAAGTCGCAAGCCAAGAACAGGAAAAATCCGAAGCCATTGTCCCCTATCGCGAAGAAAAAATCAATCAAAAGCTCGCTCAAAAAAACCTGGAAACAGACATTGAAAAAGAAAAAAAACCAGCTACTTATGACGCTGCTATTGTCTTTGGCTTTGGTGCTCTGTCGGAAGATAGGCAAAAAACTCCCGATGAAAAAAAATGGCGCCTAAGCTTTGCCGCTCGTCTCCGTCTTGATGCCGCCGCTTCTCTTTATCTTATGGGTGAAGTCAATGAAGTCTTTGTTTCGGAGGGTGGCAGTAATAAATACAAAGAAAATGGCCAAGAGATTAAATTATCCGGAGCCAAAATTATGAAAAATTATCTTGTTGAATACTGGGGCCTTCCAGAAGGTATTGTTAAAGAAGAAGCCCATGCCACCAACACTTTAGAAAACTTTGCCCATACTATAAACATGTTGGATAAAGAAAAAGACCAGGCCGAAAAATCCGGCACCGAATATAAATACAATAACCTCGCTTTTATCTCTTCTGGCTTCCATGTGCCTCGCATCAGAGAGCTTGCCAGCACTTACGGGCTTAAAGGCGAAACTATTTCTGCCGAAGAAATGATTCAAACCGCTATGGACGAGGAAAAAGGTGTAGAAGGTTTCGAAGAAAAAGAATTAGACCATGCCCGCTTCGAACCCGAATTAGACAAAGAAGGTAATCTCACCGGCCATAAAGTCATAATCCCAGAACAACACGACCCAAAAGCAAAAGGTTTTAATCGTGGAGAAATGCAAGGCCGCGCTTATAACCCAAACGACTCTGCCTATCAGGAATGGCTTCAAACCGAAGACAAATATGTTATCCCCTCCCTAAAACAGGGCTGGGAGGTCTACTACCTTCAAAACATTGCCATCATCAACCCTGAACGTCTTCAAAAAATGATTGCCTCAAACGAAAAAATTCAACAATTTATTGATGAATTATCCGAAGCAAACTTAGACGATCCCAAAAAATTAGCAGGTCTAAACATTAAAGAAGATATGGCAGATGAACTAAAAAAATCCCAAGAAGAACTAAAAAGCTTTTTCCAGGACAAAAAAATTAACACTGCCAAAGAAATAAAAAATCTTAACCCAGAAGACATGGAAAATTTCCAGCAAATTCTCCAGGGAATAAACCGCCTCGGCTCTACCTTATTCAAAGCTCCTCGGGAAAAAATAGAACAAGAATGGAGAACCCATTTCGAATCCACCAGCCAAACCGAACAATAAACAATATCAGCCATCAGGCTGACCAGCCTCTGGCTGGAATAATAAATAATAACCCCATGCTTAGAAAAACCAAAAAAGTTAAAATCTCAGTAAGTCCCAATATTTCCATCTCTCCCAAAAAATCCGAAATCCGTAAAGATTATTTTATGGACCGTTATGTTATCATTACCCCTTCCCGCGCCGCCCGCCCCCATGATGTTCGCGAAGAAGCTGTTATTCATACTGGCAAAGAATGTGTTTTTTGCGGCAAAAATATCAAAAAACTCCAAAAGATAAAAAAAGAATATTTCGCAGGTCGTGAAAAAATCATTGCTATCGCCAACAAATTCCCAGCCGTCACCGAGGATAATCCTAAGGCCTATGGCGTCCACGAAGTTATTATTGATACTTTAGCCCACAACAAAGAAATTGGCGAACTCCCTATAAACCAAATCCAAAACTTGCTTGATGTCTATGCCGACCGAACCTTGGAAATTTCTCGCAACAAAAAAATTGAATACGTTCTGGTTTTTAAAAACTCCGGCGGTAAAGCCGGCGCTTCTCTTCTTCATGCCCACTCCCAGGTCTTTGCCTCAAAAATTTCTCCGCCAGATGTCCAAGAAGAGTTAAAAATCGCTCACGCCTATCAGATTAAAAATGGGGTCTGCCCTTATTGCAAAATAATCAAGGACGAAGAAAAAAGCCCTCGTAAAATTTATGCCGACGAAAACATTATTGCCATCGCCCCCTATGCTTCCCAATTCCATTACGAGGCCTGGATTTTCCCCCGCCGCCACCTTGATAATATTATCCTCCTAAAACCCGCCGAAAGAAACTCGCTTGCCAAAGCTCTTAAGCAAATCCTCTCCAAACTAAACTCCATCAACCTATCCTACAACTTATTTCTTCATGACGCAGTTAAAGACAAAAACCAACATTTCTACCTAAAAATCCAGCCCCGTGAAGCCATCTTCGCTGGCCTCGAACTCGGAAGTGGCATTGTCATCAACTCAATTTCCCCCGAGGTGGCTACAAAGTTCTACCGAGCTAAATAAACCCAATCCAAAAACCCGACCTATGTAAAGTCGGGTTTTTGTATCTAAAATTTTATCCTTTAATTATCCCTCTATTTCTCCATCGAGCTGAGCTCGACCGTCCTCATCTCCATTGTCTTCCTCGCTATCAGTTCCTGCAACATTAATATCTCCGTCACCATTTTCTCCATCACCTCGAGCAACACTAATCGAGCAATCCATCTCTCCTGCTCCGATTACCACCCCGCCCTCTGTATCATAATAAACAACTTCTCCTTCTTCATAAACTATTTTTACCAGACCATCGCATTTAGCTGCTTCGCTCACCCCCGCCACCAATAAATCCCCTAATTCTTCCTCTGTATCAAATCCAAAACAACCTTCTTTATTTAATCTTAAAATCTTCGTCCCCTCTCCTTCGTCATCAACGCCCCCAAAACAAGTTGCCACCCTTCCTTCAGCAATCGCTTCATTCACCACTTCCAAACTTGTTTCTAAAGCCATATCATCCATTTGTTGGGTTGCATCGCATCCTCCAAACACCAAAAGACCTAAAAGTAGAACAAAAACAATCCTTTTCATAAATAATCTTCTTAAAAATAAAAATGCCAATTACTCTATCTTACCCAAATAACACCAACGAATCAAACCCTTCTTGTGGAAAACTCTTTAATAATTTATTTAATTTTTATTCTCGCAAACCTTCTCTTCCCTACCTGCACCACCATCCCATCTTTAATCTTTACTTCCCTGTCCCAATCACTAACTTTCTTCCCATCAATCTTCACCCCTCCCTGTTCAACCATCCTCCGTCCCTCCGACTTGCTTGCAACCAATTTCGCTTTTACAATTATATCCAATATCTTACATTTAACACTCGGCATTTTTACCTCATCAACATCTTCAGGCACCTCTTTATCCCTAAACATCTTATCAAATTCCTTCCCCGCCTTCTCCGCCTCTTTTTTATTATAAAATAATGTCACTACCTCCGAGGCTAACTCTGCTTTAACATCTCTTGGGTTAACATCTCCTGCCTTGACATCTTTCTTCATTTTATTTATCCTATCTAATCGAACATCTGTTAATAATTTATAATATTTCCATATTAATGAATCAGGAATAGACATTGTCTTGCCATAAATTTCTTTCGGCTTTTCAGTTACCCCAATATAATTACCAAAACTCTTACTCATTTTTCTTACCCCATCCGTCCCCTCTATTAAAGGCACTGTAACTATATCCTGTTCTTTTTGACCATACTTCCTTTGAACTCGCCGGCCCATTAACAAATTAAATTTTTGGTCTGTTCCCCCAATCTCCACATCTGCCTCCAGCGCTACGGAATCATATCCCTGCATCAAAGGATAAAGTATTTCCAATACGCTTACATCAATATCATCTTTAATTCGTTTCTTAAAATCATCCCGCTCTATTACTCTTGCAAGAGTAAACTTAGAAGTTAATTCAAACAAGAACATAGCTCCTTTATTATCAAACCATTCGCTATTATACCGCACCTCCACCTTGCCCATATCCAAAATCTTCCCTGCTTGCCTGCTATAGTCCTTCATATTTTCTTTTATCTCTTTGTCAGTCAGTATCTTCCTCGTCTCTGATCTGCCCGAAGGATCGCCAACTTTCGCCGTGTAATCACCAATTAAAAAAATAATTTGATGCCCCAATTTTTGAAACTGCCTCAACTTACGAAGAGGAACAACATGGCCTAAATGTAACTCCGAACCAGTAGGATCAATCCCAAACTTAACCCTCAACTTACAGCCCTTTAATAATCGTTTCCTTAAATGTTCCTCCTCTATCGCCTCATCCACCCCTCTTGTCAATAACGCCTCAATCTTCTTCTCGTATAAACTCACTTTATTTTTTGCCATAAATTTGCTATAATTTGATTAGCTTAAATTAATTTTAACAGGTTTTAATTTGATTAGCAAGTTCATATAATTACCCAAACAATTACATCTTTTAATTTTAACCAATAAATAAATCATCTTTAAAAATTATCAGCCTCTCGGCTGCCTGCCCGCCTCTGGAGGGACCACCCGTGAGGGTGGGATATTATAAATTATAAAATGCCTACCCCTTATCTAAAAACCGTTAAACACAAAAGTAAAAAAGATTGGCGCTACAAGCCGATTAATTCTTCGTATCAAAAAAAACCTTGGAAAAAATCCTCCTCAAAAATCAAGCTCCCCAAAGGCCTTTTTTCTAAACTCTTTCTTTTGGTTATTTTTGGTTTTATTTTTATTTTAGGCGTATTTGCTTGGTATGGCAAAGATCTCCCGGACCCAAACAAACTCCTAGAACGCGAAGTTGCCCAAAGCACAACCATCTACGACAGTACTGGTGAAACTATTCTCTATAATATCCATGGCTCCGAACGCCGCACCTTGGTCGAACTCGAACAGATTCCAGAACACCTAAAATGGGCTACTATTGTTGTCGAAGACCGTAAATTCTACGAACACTCTGGCTTTAACTTTCGCCGCATGATAATCACTATTATTACCGATGTCATCCAGCGAAAAAGCGCCGGCGCCTCAACCATAACCCAGCAATTTGTTAAAAATGCTATTCTTACGCCCGAAAAAAAAATAAGCCGCAAAATCAAAGAGCTTATTCTTTCCTATCAAATCGAAAAAAAATTCACCAAAGACCAAATCTTAAAAATGTATTTTAACGAAATCCCCTATGGCTCAAACGCCTATGGCGCCGAAGCCGCCTCCCAAATCTATTTTGGCAAACACGTAGAAGATCTCGACCTCGCCGAATCAGCAACCCTGGCCGCCATGCCTCAGGCTCCAACCTATTATTACAACCACCCCGAAGATCTTGTCGCCCGCCGCAACTATATCCTAAACCAACTAGTTAAATTCGACTATGCCGTCGAGCCCGAAGCCGAAGCCGCCAAAAAAAAGGAGCTTAAATTTATCCAAAAACGCGAAAACATCATCGCCCCTCATTTTGTTATGTATGTTAAAGAGCTTCTAACCGAAACTTATGGCGAACGCACAGTCGAAAAAGGCGGCCTTAAAGTTACAACCACTCTTAATATTAATAAACAAGAACTCGCCGAAAACGCTGTTGCCGAATATGCCGACAACAACGAAGCCGACTATCGAGCCACCAACGCCGCCCTCGTCTCCCTAGATCCTAAAAATGGTGATATCATCGCCTTGGTTGGCTCCCGCGATTTTTACGACGAGGAAATCGATGGTCAGGTTAATATCGCCCTCTCCCTCCGCCAGCCCGGCTCCTCTTTCAAGCCCATAGTTTATGCCGCCGCTTTCAAAAAGGGCTATACTCCCTCAACTCTTCTCTTCGATGTTATTACTACTTTTATAACCGAAACCGGCGAAGATTATACTCCTCATAATTACGACCTAAAAGAACACGGACCCGTCACCATCCGCAAAGCCCTAGCCGGCTCCCTAAATATTCCTGCTGTTAAAACTATCTATCTAACCGGCATCTCCAATGTTTTAGATCTAGCCGATTCCCTGGGCTACACTTCCTTAGCCGATCGCTCGCGCTTTGGCCTTTCTCTTGTTCTTGGCGGCGGCGAAGTTAAACTCTTAGAGCATGTTAATGCTTTTGCTACCTTTGCCAGAGAAGGCGAATTTCTTCCCACCCGCGCCATCCTTAAAGTTGAATCTTCTGATGGCGAAGTTTTAGAAAAAGCCGAAGACCCTGCCCCCAACAAAGTTATTGATACCGAAATCGTCCGCCAATTAACCAGTATTCTTTCTGATAACGGATCCCGCACATTCTCCTTTGGCGCCCTTAATTATCTTACCTTGCCAAGCCGCCCTGTTGCCGCCAAAACCGGCACCACCAACA